>JBBSFG010000001.1:0-77261 GCA_038238965.1 Candidatus Acidiferrales bacterium
CGGGAAATACACGGTGTCTGCGTGGCAAGAGCAGTATGGGGCGCAGACTCAGGAACTGACGGTGGGAGCCGGGGAAACAAAGGCCGTCAATTTTACATTCAAAGCATTGCCATATTAGCGGTCAAGAGACGGCGGAAGCTCGATTGTGAAGCTCAGAGACGCTGACGGCGACGAGTTCGCCTAAATGTGGGCTAAGTGACTCCCTGTTGCACTGCGAGATAGCGAGAAATGGGCAAAGCATTTGCAGTGGTACTCACGCTGATTACGTTGGTGTCCGTAGCGTTTTTCGCCATGCACACTTGGTGGCTTCCGCCGAACATCTCGACGACCGGCCGCGCCGTTGATCATCAACTGGCGGAAACGCTGGTAGGTACAGGAGTACTCTTCCTGGTCGGTCAATTGATGCTGGGGTTTTTTGCCTGGACGGCCGGTAGCCGAAATGACGGCAAGAAAATTAAGGCGTTCCCCGGCGGCGCCACGCCTCTGGTAACTATCGCGATCATCGTTGTGGGAATTGAGATTTTCACGTTGACCTTTGTAGGCTCGAAGGCTTGGGCGGCGATCTACCTGACGCCACCAGAAGCAGGATCCTTGAGGATCGATGTGCAAGCCGAGCAATTTGCTTTTTATTTCCGGTATGCGGGTCCGGATGACAAATTTGGCGGAGTCCATCCGGAGAAAATCGACGATGGTAGTGGGAATTACTTCGGCCTCGATCCTGCCAACGATGTAGCCGCGCGCGACGACATTGTAGCCGCTTCACTGGTTGTGCCTGTCAATCGGGAGGTCGCGATGACGTTGCACTCCAAAGACGTCGGGCATTCCTTTTACGTTCGCGAGTTGCGCGTTCAGCAGGATTTTGTGCCTGGCTTGGACATTCCGCTGCATTTCACGGCGACACAAATCGGGAAATACGAGATTGTCTGCACGCAATTGTGTGGTTTGGGCCACTACAACATGAAGGCCTACCTCGAAGTGATGAGTGAGGCAGATTACCAGCAGTGGCTTAAGGCCCAAGCGGGCCAGTAACAGAAACAAAAGGAGATTGCGGCACTCCGAGGGTCACGTCATATGCATGATGTTTCGTCACAACCGGCCACACACCAGCATACCGCGCCGACGGGTTTCATCCGGAAATACGTCTTCAGCCTGGATCACAAAGTGATCGGGAAGCAGTACTACGGCCTGGCACTGGTAGCGGTGCTGGTGGGAATGGTTCTGTCGTGGTTATTGCGAATCCATCTCGCCTATCCGTCCTGGCACATTCCTTTTCTGTCGAAAATCTCGGCCAGCGGCGCGCCCAACGGTGTCATGACACCGGAATATTATCTTTCGTTGCTAACGATGCACGGCACGTTGATGGTGTTCTTTGTTTTAACCAACGCGCCGTTTGCGGCGTTCGGCAACTATTTTCTCCCCATACAGATCGGGGCCGAGGACATGGCATTTCCTCGTTTCAACATGATGTCGTTCTGGACGACCTTTCTTGCCTTCGTGGTGATGATGGCGTCGTTCTTCGTTGCTGATGGGCCGCCGATCTCGGGTTGGACCGCATACGCTCCGCTGAGCGCGGTGGGAGGAGACGCAGGGCCAGGCTTGGCGCTGGGCCAGGACCTATGGGCCATTTCCATAGCGATATTTTGCGTGGGGTCGCTGCTCGGTGCGCTGAACTTCATCGCCACAACGCTGGATTTACGAACCAAAGGGATGCTACTGGCCCGCATGCCTTACAGCACCTGGGCGTGGTTTGTTACGTCAGTCATAGCGCTTCTGGCGTTCGCTGTTCTATTGCCAGCATGCATACTCCTGATTTTGGATCGCGTGGCGGGAACGAGTTTTTTCATTCCCGGAGGGCTGGTGCTCAGCGACAAGCTGCAACCACATTCGGGCGGCTCCCCGCTGCTGTGGCAGCACTTATTCTGGTTTTTCGGCCATCCCGAGGTGTACATCGCGGTCCTTCCTTCGATCGGAATTATTGCGACGATACTGCCGGTATTCACGCGCAAACCTCTTCTTGGGCCGCGAGCGTTGATCGGCAGCATGATCGCGATCGGTTTTTTAAGCTACATGGTATGGGGTCATCACATGTTCGTCAGCGGAATGAATCCATTTTCCGCGACTCTATTCTCCGTGCCCACACTCGTGATCACGATTCCGGCGACCATCATGACGCTTTTGCTCACGGCTTCTGTCTATGGAAGCAAGATGCGATTCGAGACGCCGGCACTCTTCTGCCTCGGATTCATTTCCGTTTTCATCAGCGGAGGGATCAGCGGCTTTTATCTGGCGCAGCCCTCCCTCGATACCTATCTGCACGCAACATATTTCGTGGTTGCCCACTTTCACTTCGTGATGGCTGTTGCCTCGCTCTTCGGAGTATTCGCCGGAACCTATTTCTGGTTCCCGAAGATGTTTGGCCGGATGATGAACGAAACGCTGGGCAAATGGCACTTCTGGTTGACGTTCGTGGGGGTGTATTGCGTCTTCATGCCGATGCACTATCTTGGGCTGGTGGGGAACGTTCGGCGCTACTCGGCGTTTGTAGACGACTATCTTGCGCCCTTGATTCCGGTGCACAAATTCATTACGGTGGCCGCACTTCTGACCGGGGCCGCTCAACTGATTTTCTTCTGGAATCTGATCTGGAGCCGCTTCAAAGGGCCCATCGCTCCCGAGAATCCCTGGGAAGCGACATCCCTCGAATGGTCCACAACTTCGCCGCCGCCGTTTGACAACTTCGGCGGAAAACATCCAGTCGTGCAAAACGGCCCCAACGAGTACGGGGTCGAGGGAGCGGACGGAACCGATTATGTGATGCAAAGTGCAGCGCCGAGAAGGGCGTGAGTTTGGCTAGATCTGGACGGCCAGTTGGAGGGTAATTGGGAATCGACATTCAGCAAGCGTTGCATGACGTCCAGGCGCCGGAACCTCCCAGCGTGGATACCGGAGGATTGATTTCAACAAAAAAGGATCCCCGACCGGAGCGCTCGGAAACAGGTGTGTGGGTAGGTATTTCCGCCATTATCATGACGTTTGCCGCATTCACCAGCGCCATGATCGTGCGGCAGGGGGCGACAGCCGACTGGCGGCACTTCGAGCTTCCCAAACTCTTGTATGTGAATACCCTGATCTTGCTGGCTAGCAGTGCAACGCTTGGAATCGCCAGCAAGCGGCTGAGCGCTGTCGGCCGATTGGCTACCGCCCAAGAGCAAAGCAAGAAAATGTACTCCGAGGGAATGACCTGGCTACACGTAACTCTTGGTCTTGGCGTTCTCTTCGTTGTGGGTCAGTTTTTGGCTTGGCGGATACTGGTCGCACAGGGCCTCCTGCTTTCCACGAATCCGAGCTCGTCGTTCTTCTACGTTTTTACTGCCATGCATGCCGCGCATCTGCTCGGAGGACTGGGTGGCCTGATCTATATGATTCGAAAATTCGGAAGAACGAATGGCACAGCCCGGACCACGGGATTGCGTGCGATGTGCACGTACTGGCACTTCATGGACGGACTCTGGCTATACCTGTTTCTCATTTTGCTGGTACGAATTTGATTTTCCCGGAGGAGCTGTGGGCGAAGCGGCGATATTCAGAGAAGAGCTAGGGGCGACGGCTGAGCCCTCGCCTTATGGCGTTCAGTCGAAAAAGCTGACGATGTGGCTGTTCATCGCCTCGGACGCAGTCACGTTCGGATCCGTGCTATTCGGCTATTCTTATTTGCGCATCGGCACACCAAATTGGCCAAGGCCGTTCCAGTTTTCGCCGAGTATTTTGAACGCAATGATCATGACCGCGGTGCTGGTTACGAGTAGCTTGACGATGTTGGGAGCCGTGCGAGCGGCGAAAGCCAGAAAGAAATCATCGAGCCTGAAATGGTTTGCAGCCACGGTATCACTCGGCATCGTCTTTGCTGTCCTGCATCTGCGTGAGTGGTTTCATATGTTTCACGAAGGCTGGAGCTTGTCGCGCAATCCGGCGGGCGGGCCCGTGATGTTTGGCGCTACGTTTTTCAGCATCACCGGCCTTCATCTGCTGCACGTCCTTTCGGGAATTGTCGCGTTGATAGTGGTGGGAATCGGATTTCAAACAGGCTGGCTTGACGAGAACCATGTGGAGACGACTGGCTTGTACTGGCACTTTGTCGACCTCGTCTGGATGTTCGTCTTTCCGCTTTTGTATTTGCTGAATGCGAACCTAACGTGATTGGATGGCATGTCGCACGGAAAGGGAGCGCTGACTGGAATGGGTGAAGATCGCAGCCCGGGAATGAAACTCTACCTTGCGGTGTGGGCAGGTCTGCTGTGTATCGCCGGCCTGGAAGTGTTCATGACTTACCGGGGCTTTTCAACACCGGTGCTTTTGGCGGTCTTGTTGACTCTGGCCTGCCTCGAGGCCGCGATCGGATTACTCTATTTCATGCATTTAAAATACGATCGGCCGATACTTTTTTGGAGTTTCGTTATATCGGTAGTTTTTGTGCTGTTGATGATGGACCAGATTTGGCCGGACGCCTATCGCATGGCCAACATCGCGCACCACTGAAGAGCCCATGAACGTAAAAATCACGCTCCGAGCGCTCCTATTCTGCGTCGCTGCGATAGTCGTACTCGCTACTTCACAACACACAGCCGCGCAGAGCTGCGCGCTCTGCTATCAGAGCGCGTCCGCCGCAGGACCGCGTGCGATTCACGCCCTACGAAACGGAATCTTGATACTCATGATTCCGCCTGTATTCATCTCCGGTGCACTCGCGATACTGGTTTACCGTCGGCGCAACATTTTTAACAGCTAGGTGTGGCACTAGGTTGGGGGCTTGTGCGCCTTGCCGCTGCCGTTTTCGCTGCTTGGCAGGCGCAATTCGATGAGTAAGCCACCGTCTGGGCAGTTTGCCGCGCGAACGATGCCCCCATGCAGCCGGATGGCGCGATCCGTAATGGACAAACCGAGACCGGAGCCTCCCGACGAACGATCCCGGGCGTCTTCGACTCGATAGAAAGGAAGGAAAATGTCTGCGAGAGCTTCGTGCGGAACGCCTTGCCCGTGGTCGCGTACACTGATCAATGCAGCGCAGTTCCCATTGAAAGACAGTTCCTGCAGAGCAACCTCAACTTCCGTGCCTTCCGCAGTGTAATTCACCGCATTCCGAATCACGTTTTCTACGGCGCTTCGCAGTAGCTCCCTATTTCCGGAAATAGTGCAAGAGTCCTTCTTGGTCAGGCGCACGTGGCGATTGCGGCTCTGCGCCTCAAAATCCGCGTCTGCCGCGACCTCCTCCACGATTTGGTCGAGCATGACGGATTCTCCTACGAGCGATTCACTTCCGCCCTCCAGGCGTGCGAGCCGTAGCAGGTTGCCGATCAATGTATTCAGTCGACCCGCCTCCAATTCGATGCGGTCGAGTCCCTTGGTCGATTCGGCGTTGGCGCGAAGGCGAGTCAATCCCAGCGCGACCGTCAGGCGCGTGAGTGGCGACCTCAACTCGTGAGAAATGTCGGCGAACAGGCGACGTTGAGAAGAAATGAGCGACTCGAGTTGATCAGCCATGTGGTCGAAATCGCGGCTAAGCTCCGCAAGTTCGTCTGCTCGATTTCCAGCGGCAGTTCCCACGCGGGCACTTAAGTTGCCCGTCGCCAATCTGTGTGTTGCTGTCCGCAGCCGCCGGATGGGCGCGGTAATGTATCTTGCGAGCCCGAAACAGACAAACCCCGCTATGAACAACACGATGGCAGCTCGCTCAATCTGCACAAGGATAGGTGCGCGAAGCACATCTGCGACGGACTCTACTTTAGACCCGATCACTAATACATAGTGGGTACCGGTCGAACCGATCGCCCTCGTGGCGGCGAATCGTATGCCATGTGCGGTTTCGATTTTGGTGCCCACGGATTCAAGCGCAGCCGTGGCCATCGCATCGACCTCGGGTGGAGTCGGTTGGGACAATATTTCCTTACCCTCGTCGTCAAACAAGTAAGCCTGCCAGTGCAATGTCGTCTGGAGGGAGGATAGAAAATCCGCCAAGGCTCCCATTCCGTGATCGTCCAGAATGTCCGCGGCCCGCGACGCCATGAGCGGCACAACAGTACGGTCAAATTCTTCAGCGCGCGAGGCCCTGAATTGTGATTGCGTCGTGACCACCGAAACAATCAAAGTCGCGCTGACGAGAACCATGGCCAGCCAGAACGAAATAAAGATTTTCAGGAAGAGGCTGCTCAATTCAGAGTCACCCGCCAGAGCTTACGGAGACGAATTCGAAACGACGTAGATATATCCGACATTTCGAATAGCACGTATGCGTTCCGTATCGTCATCGAAGGGCCCGATCTTTCTGCGAAGGTTGCTGATGTGAACGTCCAGGCTGCGATCCGAAGGCTCGAGGTCGCGGCCTAGGGCGTTTCGCACCAACTCTTCACGGGTTAATACTTGGCCTGGGGACTTAAGAAAAAGAGCGAGGAGCTCGAATTCCGCAGCGGTCAGTTCAAGGTCTTGGTTTTTGCGCTGCGCAAGACGGGCTCTCACATCCACTCGAATATCGTCGAGGGACAGGAAAGCCGGATTTTGCGGCTCCCGGGTCGTCCCAGCTTTCGTTCGGCGCAGGACCGCATGAATCCGGGCGGCTAGCTCCCTTGGATTAAAAGGCTTTGGCATATAGTCGTCGGCTCCAATTTCCAGTCCGACGATACGATCCACATCTTCGCCGTGCGCTGTGAGCATGATCACCGGAATGGAGGACTTTGCTCGAATTTGACGCAAAGCCTCGAACCCCCTTATCCCGGGAAGCATGACATCGAGCACTACAATGTCGTACGAGTTAGAAAGGGCGTTGGCGACGCCCGTCGAACCGTCGTGAACGGAATCCACATCGAATCCCTGGGACCCGAGGTATTGCTCGACAAGTTCGCAAAGTTCCACGTCGTCATCGACCACCAGAATCCTTGTGGCGGGCCATTCGGCTGACTTCTCGGTTTTGGCAGGCAACATAGCCTCGTTTATAGCGCCCTCGTGCGAGAAAGGGAAGGACGCGACAGGCGAGTCTTTACGTGCTTACTTTACGGAGGGATCCGGAGGAGTATTCGGTCTCGGCACTGAAAGCCCTTTGCGATTACCGAAAAACTCTGCGCCCAAGTCGTTGATGATTAGTCGCCAGACGGATTCAGGGTGCGGACGGGAAAAAGCGGCTAACGACCAGGCAGGTGATGTCGTCATGCTGGTTTGCGCGGCCAGTGAATTCGTCGAGCCTATTGAGGATGGTGGCGAGAGTGACGGAGGCCCGCTCCTGACTTTTGCGCGCTTGCAGCGCGGCAAGTAAGCGCGCTTCGCCGAATTGTTCGCCACGCACGCTGCGGGCTTCCGTGATGCCGTCCGTATAAATCACCAAAACGTCGTAGGGCTGCATGACGGTTTCGCCGGCCGTATATTTTTCCGTCAGCTCGATGCCCAGCGGAATGCTTTCGGATTGCAGTTTATCGATCTGGCCGGATTCGCGCAGTAGCAGTGGGGGATTGTGTCCGGCGCAGAGATAGTCCAGCTTGCCGTTTTTGGGATCGAGTTCGGCAAGGAACGCGGTGGTAAAACGGCGGCCGCTGAGGTTGTTGGCGCAGACCAAACGGTTCAAGTCGGTGACCAATTCGGAGAGCGAACTGGGCGAGCCGGCCAGCGCGCGCAAGCTGGCCTGAAAGTTGGACATCATCATAGCGGCGGGAACGCTCTTGCCGGCCACGTCGGCGACGGCGAGAAGCAGAGGTCCGTCATTGGCGCGGCGAAAAGCGTCGTAGTAATCGCCGGCCACCATATTCGCCGGGCGCATGACGAAGGCCATATCCACGCCGGGAATTTGCGGAGGGACACGGGGGACGAGCAAGCGCTGGATTTCGCGGGCGATTTCGATGTCGCGCTTCATGGTGACGTGGTCGCCAAGGACCAGCAGCAACAAAAGCAGCAAGCCGCTGAAGGCGATAACGAACTCGACCTGCGTGGTGATGAATAAAAATTCAAATCCCACAGTCGCGAGAGCCGCGACGATCAGCGTAGCCAAAAGAAATACGCGACGCGCGGGCGACAATTTTGCAAGGATGGCCCGGAAGAGCGCGGCGGCTACGCGAAAGGGCTGCTTCCAGGAGCGTTGCGCCGGCCGCTCCGGCAGGTTGGCATCCTGTTTGTAAAGGCGAGTGCTGGCCTGGGCTTCGGATTTGAATTGCGACCACAGCTCGTTGAGCTCCAAACCGTTGGTTAAATGGCGCCAACTGTCCCTGGTTTGCCAGCGCGCGCGGCGCCATTCCATCCGGGCTGTGTTGTAGGAGCGTTTCATTCCGGTGGCGGCGCTGCCGGCAATTTTTTTCATCCCGTTTCGATTGCCGGATGTTTCGCTGGAGCGAGGCTCATCGGAGCGAGCTTCATCCACGAGTCGTTCAGTGGGATGTGTTTCCTCGGGGCGGTCTGGCTTGGGCAATTGCTCGATTTCCGGTGGCAACTGGGGTCCTCGATTGGTTGAGTCCTGGGCGCTATATCTTTGATGCTACGCGCGACTGATTGGGATGAGGGTGCGAATCGTTGCGGTTGTCCAACTGTCCATCGCCGCGATTTCGTAGAGAAGGTGCGTTCCAGGGCGCGCTCAGGTCACTGTAAATTCAGTGAGATTTTCGGGCCACAAAATTTAAAGAACCGATACGCACTACTGCCAAAACTTAAAGGGGAAATTCGGCGAGCGCGGCGCAGGCTCAGTTTACGCGGGGGCTTCCGTGGCTTTATCCGCGGGGTGAATGACGACCTGGCGTTCTTCGCCCATGCCGATGCTTTCGGTGCGGACACCGGGGATGTCTTTGAGGGCGAGATGCACGATGCGGCGCTCGCGCGAGGACATGGGGTTGAGGCGGAACGGCTGCCGGGAGCTTTCGACGCGCTCGGCAGCGACTTTGGCGGTCATGCGGAGTTCTTCGAAGCGCAGGGCGCGGTAGCCGCCGCAATCGACGTGAATTTTTTCGTGGAAGGCGGGCTCGAGGCGGAGAGCGCGGAATGCGAGATGCTCGATGGCTTTCAGCACCTCAGCGTTTCGTTCGAGCAGGATTTCTTTGTCGCGGCCGTCGAGGTCGGCGATGACTTCGGCGTGGCCTTCCATGCCGGCGTTTTCGGGGGCGACGGCGTGGACGTTTACTTTGAGCTCTAGTCCTGCTGCGCGCACGCTGTCGTCGAGAAATTTCTGCAGCGCGTCCGCAGTGGCGGTGCGATCGAGTTTGCCGTCGCGAATGAGGTTGGGGATCATAGGCTGCTCGAACGAAGCAGTACGCGTGCTTTCGTTAGTCTCCTTTCCGAATCGGGCGAATCAGGATTTTTTACCACGAACTGGTTTTGTTGTAACAGGTGCCGGAATCACGGGATGGTGGCGGTTCAAATACCACTGCTGGCCAATGCCGACGACGCTGCTGGTGAGAATATACACCGCCAAGCCGCTGGAAATGGGCGAAATCATGAAGATGCCTGCCATGGCCACGGGCATGACCTTCATCATCATCTGCTGCTGCGGGTCGGTGGAGGTAACCGGCGTCATTTTTGAAACCAGATACATGGAGACGCCCATCATGACGGGCAGAATGTAGTAGGGATCGCGGGCGGAAAGATCGGTGATCCAGCCGAACCAGCGCGCGTGACGCATTTCGATGGCGAAGCGCAGAGCGTTATTCAAGCCAAACCAGATGGGCATCTGCAAAAGCATGGGCACGCAGCCGCCGACGGGATTGATACCCTCGCGGCTGTAGACGGCCATCACTTCTTTATTCATCTCCGCCTTGCGCGGATCGTTCATTTTGTATTTCTTGAAGCGTTCCTGGATAGTTTTGACTTCCGGCCCGACGCGCTGCATTTTCAGCGTGGTTTTATAGCTGGAGACGCGCAAGGGAAATAGCACCATGTTGATAACGATGGTGAGAACAACGATGGCCCAACCCCAGTTGGGAATATATTTGTAAATCCACTTGAGGCCGTGGAAGAGCGGATCGGCGATGAACTCCATCCATCCAAAATTGACGAGACCATGGAGCGGCGGGTTCATGCGCTTGAGGTCGTCGTAATCTTTGGGGCCAACGTAAACGCGCAGGGCGAGGGTCTGCGGGCCGCTGGCGGTGGCCACTTCCGGGACGGGTTCAGCGATTTGCTGGCCGTTAGCCTGCGCGGGGTGATAGTCCTTCCAGAAGCGGGTTTGCAGCGTGCCGGGCGCGGCGCCATTCGGCGGCAGGAATGCGGCAGTGAAGTAGCGGTCTTCGATGCCGGCGAAATCCTTTCCGCCCTGCCAGACAGAGGGCGGCCAATGATCGAGCCCCTCGAGCTTTTTGTAGGGGAAGTTGGTGATTTTTCCGCTCTCGGAATAGTAGGTGGTTACGGTTTCGACCGGCGCGGGATTGGTGACGGTGAGATCGCCGAATCCGCCGAGCCACGCCAGGCCGGCGGTGATGGGCTTGCCGTCGAGTTTGGCGGTGGCGTCAACATGGACTACATAACTGTGATCGAAACGATAGCGCTTGGTGACTTCCAGGTGGCCGTCGCTCCAAGAGAAGTCCACCGTGGCGGGCGCCTGGAGAACGCTACCGGCGCCAGCGGGAGAAAGTTGGTAGAGACCGCTATTAGCGGCTTTTTCCAGGTCGGGATTATCGAGAACCAGGGCGAAGGGCCACCCGCCGGTTTGCTGCGCGGCTTCAGGATGGACAACATCGAGGACGCGCTGTGGCTTGCTGTCGTCCATGTACTTCGAGAGCTGCCAACTTTTAACCACGGCGCCGCGATTGGAGATTTCCACGCGATATAAATCGTTTTGGACAACGATAGAACGTTCTTCGTTGTCGGCTTTAGCAGCGACGGCGACCGGCGCGGCAGTGGACGCCGCGGAATTTTTGACGGCAGAAGCTGGCGTACTGGGAGTTGCCGGCGAAACGGCGGAGGGCGTCTGCGGTCCAGTGATGGCGGGCTTGGACTGTGGCGGAGTGATTGGCGGCTTGGGGGCAAAAAACTTGACCCATATAAGAATGACCAGCATGGAGAGCAGCGAGGCGCCCAGAATTCTCATTTCGGGCGATTTCAGGCCGGCCGGGGGAGCGCTCACGAATGCACCTCATCCGGAACCGGGTCGTGGCCAAATTTGCGAGAGAAGGGCTGACAGCGCGCGAGGCGCTTGATGCCGAGCGAGATGCCGCGGGCTACGCCGAAGCGCTGGATGGCTTCGTAGGTGTAATTGGAGCAGGAAGGTTCGAAGCGGCAATTGCCGGCGAAGAGAAAAGATAAGTAGGCTTTATAAAAACGAATAGCAAAGAGCGCGGATTTAACAACCGCGGACGGCGCGTGCGCGTTTTCGGGCGTGGTGTTCACGGATTCAGCAGCAGGCGCAGCAGATCGGCAGTCAAAGTGGAGTGCTCCGACTTCGCGACTATGTTTTTCGGGTGAATGACGATGTCCCATCCCGACGGTATCTCCAAGCGATGACAACGAACGGCCTCCCTCAAGCGGCGCCGGATACGATTTCGCACGACCGCGCCACCCAGAGCCTTCTTGATGCTGAAGCCGAAGCGGCTCCGTGGCAATTGATTGGCGCGAAAGAAAACGGTGAAGTGAGAACTGGAACGCCTCCGGCCGGCGCGATAAACGGCATCGAAGTCTCCGCGGCGCACCAAGCGGGCGTCGCGCGGAAAACGGAGGCGTTCTGTTTCATACGGGCGTGAGACGATGACGGCCCTTCTTACGGCGAGCGGCGAGGACCTTACGGCCTCCCGCGGTTTTCATGCGTGCGCGGAAGCCATGCGTTTTGGCTCGGCGTCGTTTGCGCGGCTGGTATGTGCGCTTAGGCAAAACAATTCTCCTTATAGTGCAAGGCCAGACGAAGGCCAAGACTGTTATGCGTTCGCAAACCCGTTGGTAAAAATGTGCGGGTGGATAGCGAACTACAGACCGCGGAGGCGGCTGGACTTGAATTGTTAAGTGTATTCGAGGGTGGATGTTAGGGTCAAGAAAGCAGACGTATTGATTTGGGAGGCGATACGGTAACATTCGCAACCGCTGGTATCACGCGAGGGAAGAAATGAAATTCATGGCTGGCAGGAAGTTACGGGGCATGAGAGCGCTGATTGGCGTGAGCGTGGGGCTTAGCGTGGTTGGGGGTTTGATGGCGCAGGTTGAGGGACCGGCGCAACAGCCAAGTGCGCCGGCCAAGGCGGGGACGACGCAGGCGGTGGAGGCGCGGTTGAAGGCCGCGGAGATACCGAGGGCTGCCTCGCCGATACATGAGGTGGAGAAGACGCTGTTTTCGACGCGGCAATTTGGGCAGGCAGTGATTTCGCCGGATGGGAAGCGGGTGGCGTGGGTGGAGACGCTGATCGGGAAAGACGGAGCGCCGTCGGGGGATACGGCGATTTATGTTTCGGAGTTGGAGACGAAGGCTGCGCCGAAACGTCTTACTGCGGGAGCGCGAAGTAGCGCGAGTGCGGGCGCTGAGTCCAAGGCTGGCGGAAAAGATCACGAAGAGGGGAACGTTGCGTGGTCGCCGGACAGCCAACGGATTGCGTTTTTGTCGGACCTGGCGAAAGCGGGGCAACGGCAGCTTTACGTGGTGAGCGCGGCGCGTGGGGTGGCAAAGAAGCTGACCAGCGTGAAGGGATATCTGGCGACGCCGAAGTGGTCGCCGGACGGAAAGACGGTTGCCGTTTTATTTACCGAGAACGCTACGCGGGCAGCGGGGCCGCTGGTGGCGGAAACTCCCATGACGGGGGAGATAAAGGATGCGTTTTACGAGCAACGGCTGGCGGTGGTGGACGTGGCGTCCGGAAAACTGCGGCAGATCTCGCCGGCGGACACTTATATATATGAATACGACTGGTCGCCGGACGGATTGCGGTTTGCCGTGACTGCGGCGTTGGGGAACGGGGACAACAACTGGTGGATCGCGGAGCTGTACACGCTGGAAGGCGCGGGCGGCTTGATGAAAGCGATGTACAAGCCGCATCTGCAGATAGCGAACCCGGTGTGGTCTCCGGATGGGGAGCGCGTGGCGTTCATCGAAGGCTTGATGAGCGATGAGGGATTGACGGGCGGCGATATTTTTACGGTGCCGGCGGCGGGAGGAAGTGCGGAGAACGTAACTCCCGAGGCGAAGGCGTCGGCGAGCTGGATCGGGTGGACGCCGGAGAAAAAGATTATGGTGGGCGCAATTGTGGGAGGAGATTCCGGGATTGCGACCGTCGACCCAAACAGTCAAGAGATTGAAGTGCTGTGGAGGGGCGGAGAGTATTTGATGGCGGACGGGGACGTTCACTGTCCGACGATTTCGCTGGCGAAGGATGGCAAGACCATGGCGTTTGTGCGGCAGTCGTATGCCGCGCCGCCGGAAGTGTGGGCCGGAGAAGTGGGCGCGTGGAAACAGATCACGCGACGCAACGGAGGCGTGACGCGCGGGTGGGGCGACGCAAAAAGTATTCAGTGGAAGAGCAGCGGGCACGAAGTGCAGGGATGGCTGGTGTATCCGAAGGATTTCGATGCGGCGAAGAAATATCCGCTGGTGGTTTCCGTGCATGGCGGGCCAAGCTGGGCTTCATTTTCGCAATGGCCTTCGCCGCATGATTACGCGTCGGCGCTGGCGGGAGCGGGCTATTTTGTGTTGCGGCCCAATCCGCGAGGGAGTTTTGGAAGAGGCGAGGCATTCACGCGGGCGAACGTGCGAGATTTTGGCGAGGGCGATTTTGCAGACATCCTGGCGGGCGTGGACGAGGCCATGCGGGTGGCGCCGATCGACGAGAACAGGCTGGGGCTGACGGGGTGGAGCTACGGCGGATTCATGACCATGTTTGGGGTGACGCAGACGAACCGGTTCAAAGCGGCGATGGCCGGAGCGGGAATTTCGAACTGGCAAAGCTACTACGGGGAGAATCTGATCGACCAGTGGATGATTCCGTTTTTTGGCAAGTCGGTGTACGACGACCCGCAAATTTACGCCAAGGCCTCGGCGCTGAACTTCATCAAAAAGGTGAAAACGCCGACGTTGATTATCGTGGGAGACAGCGACGGAGAATGCCCCACGCCGCAGTCGTACGAATTCTGGCACGCGCTGAAAGCCCAGGGAGTGGAGACGCAACTGGTAGTGTACGAGCACGAGGGGCACATGTTCGTGAAACCGGCGCACCAGCGGGACGTGATCGAAACAACGCTGGGATGGTTTGACGCGCATTTGAAATGAGCGATTCCGTGCTGGAAAACACGGGAACAATTCAATAGGCTAGAACCTGTTCTATGAACTTGGTAACGGGATGGAAGATGACTTTCGCGACCCGATCGCTGGCCGTTTTAATTTTGTACGCGTTGTCGACGCCCTTTTTAGCGGCACAGAACCCGCGCGGAGCGCTACGGGGGGTGGTGCAAGACGCCAGTGGCGGGCGAATCAGCGGCGCGAACGTGATGGTTACCTCGGCGGATGCATCGACGGAACGCAAAGTGAAAACTAGCGAACGCGGCGAGTTTCGCGTGGATGATTTATTGCCGGGCAGGTACGTCGTTCGCATCGAGTTACAAGGATGCGAACCGGTGGAATCGCGTGTGGAAGTGCAGTTGAGCTCGGCGCGCGACGTAAATGTGACGCTGAAGCCGGGAAGTGTGCGACAGGAAGTGAAAGTGAGCGCGGAGGCGTCTTCGATCACCATGCAGCCGGTGGATGTGTCGAGCACAGTGCAACAAGGAGTCGTGACGGCGTACGACCTGCGTGAAATTCCGCTGGCGCACCGAAGCTTCGCGAATATTGCGTACCTGGTGCCGGGAACAGAACCGGTGGAACCATCGGACCCGTCCAAAGCGCGCATTACGGCGGTGTCGACGGGCGGAAGCTCGGGATTGAATAACGAGCTTTCCGTCGATGGCGTGGATAATTCGGACGACTACATCGGTGGATTTTTGCAGAATTTCTCTCCGGAATCGATCGAGGAGTTTGCGTTTCGGACCTCGCAGGAGAACGCGGATACGGGGCGGACGACGGCTGGTTCGGTGCTGATCAGCACGCGCCGCGGCACGGACGACCTGCATGGTGAATTTGCGTTTTACGAGCGCGCAGCGGGAATGAACGCGCGCTTTCCGATTGAAAATCCGGCGCCGGACCCCAAGCAGCCGTTTTCAAGACAAAATTATGTGGGCGACGTGGGCGGAGCGATCAAGCCAGGAAAGCTGTGGTTTTTCTCTTCGTTCGAATACGTGCACGAAAACGCCAGCATCGCGTACAGCCCGAGCAGCCAGGATGAGTTCACTGCGTTGGCGTCGTTGGCTTCACAGAGATTGATTTCGGGAGTCGATTCGATTGCGGTGCCAAAAAATACTCCTGTGCCATTTAATGATTTTCTGGGAATGGCACGGCTGGACTGGAAGCAGTCGGCGCGCTCACAGTGGTTTCTGCGGGCGTCAGCGGACAGCTATCTGACGAAGAACGATTTGATCCAGCAGGGCACGCTGCCGTCGACGGGAGCGACTTCGCATTCAAACTATTTCAACCTGGCAGTGGGCGAACAATTCACGTTCAGCCCCACATGGGTAGGGTCATTTTTATTTGGGGCCAGCACACTGCACCGCACTGAAGAACGCAACGCCACGCAGGGATTCACGCTTGATTTTCCGTTTAGCGCCAGCTTCCGGACGATTTCAGGGTTGGATACTTTTGGCGACAACCAATTCTCCACGGCGATTACGGCGTTTCCCGTGCTGCGCAACCAGGAGAAATACCAGTTTCGCTATGATGTGAGCCATTCTTCCGGGCGGCACGCGCCAAGCTTTGGAATTAATTTTATTCATGAACCGGTATTGAGCGGAGCGCTTTCGGGCACGGCGGATACCGTGCTGGCATACCCGGAGGATCCGAGTTTTTACGCCGCGAACCCGTCGGAGTTTTTCTTCAGCCCAGGTTGCGTGGACCAGCCCGACCTGACATCTGGAATTACATGCGCGCCGATACCGGCGGGAGACGGGGCTTTTTCTCAGAGTGTGCGGCGGTTGGGATTGTATGCACAGGATTCATGGCGGGTGACGCGACACCTCACGGTGAATTACGGGTTGCGCTACGACACGACGTTTGGGCTTTTCAATGGGTCGGGACGCAGCCAACTGCAGAATCCTGCCTATTTGACGCTGCAGGCGCTGCAGATTCCGCTGGTGAATGGAGCGCCGCACGATTATCGCAGGGCGGTGGCGCCGCGATTGGGAATTGCGTACGCGCCTGGATCGTCAGGGCGCGATGTGATTCGCGCCGGAATTGGTTTGTATTATGGCGATTTGGCGCAAAACGGTTGGGTGGGCGCGATTCAGTCCGTGAATGCTGCGCCGTTGCCGTGCACGAATGCAATTGGCCCAACGCCCGATCCCGGATGCGTGCCGGGAGCAGCGGTGGGAGGCGCAGGAGCGCTGATCGATCCGCACTACAAGACTCCTTATTCGGTGCATGCCAGCTTGGGATTTGAGCATGCGTTCAATGCGAACTGGACGGGGGGCGCGAGCTGGGTGGACGAGCAAAGCGTGCATGGTTATCAGAACTACAGTTACACGCCGGGCTTCACCTTGTTCACGCCATTGTTTCCGGCGAACGACACCGCGGATCAGATGCAATTCGTGCCGGCGGTCACAGTAGCGCACTCGAGCAACCGCTCAAATTACGAAGCATTGCTGGTGCACGTGCAGGGAAACGTTTCGCGGCGATTCAATGTGATCGCGAACTACTCGTATTCCAAGGCGCAGACGTGGGGCTGCATCCTGGGAGAGCTGTCCGATTATGTGAATGGAGTTTGCAATCCACTGAACCCGTTCGGAGCGGGAGATTATGGGCCATCCGGGGAAGACGTCGGCAGCCGCATGGTGGTGGCGGGGATTTTTCACGCTCCGGCAGGATTTGCGGTGAGCTTGCTGTTTCAGGCGGAAGGCGCGCGGCCGATTACGTTGACTACGCCGGTGGATGTAAACGGATTGGGCGATCCGGGCAGTGATCGCGCGGTGGTGAACGGGGTGCAGACGAAGCTGGACCAGTTTCGCGGGACTCCTTACGTGCAGGCGGATTTGCGGGTCAGCCGGCCATTTACTTTTCATGAGCGATGGTCGGTGACGCCGTTCATTGAATTTTTCAATCTATTTAATCGCAACAATCCGGGCGCGAACTATGTAACGGATATCAGCGCGCTGCCAACTCCCGTGAATGATTTGTCGAATGCGACGGCGTTTTGTTTAAATGCGGATTGTTCGCAGACGAAGCCGATTACCAGTGCGAAGCAGTTGCTGGTGCCGGCCGGCGGATTGGGAGACTTCTTCGGGCCCGGGACGACGGTGGGGATTCCGTTCGCGGCGCAGGTGGGATTTCGCGTTACGTTTTAGGCGCATTTGTGAAGTGAAAGGGCGCTCGGCGGACGTTGTTGGATTCACAGCGGCGCGGGGAGTGCGTTTGACCGACCCTGCCACAGCATTTTACGGCGGACCTGGCGGCAGGGATTAATTCGTGGAACATCGAGCCGCGCCGGCTGGACCTGGAATTTGACGTTACCAATGTGGGCAACAGCATCTACCAGATCGCCAAAGAGAGCGAAGATATTCCCATCCAGTACGCGCCTTCGCGGACGGTGGGCGGAAGTTTGAAGTTTCATTTTTAGTTTCCGCCCAGAACCCTTTCTCTAGGTTTTGCGGAGTGACTTACCTGAAGCCACGGGTGTGCCCGTTGTGTATGCGGGCTCAATTGACTTGGCGGGATGCGCAGCATAACATGAGCGGAAATGACGGATGCTCAGTCCTTTATCTGTCAAACCGTTGGACATTACCGGATCGTGGAAAAGCTCGGCGCGGGCGGCATGGGAGTGGTGTATAGGGCCCTGGACCTGAAGCTCGAGAGAACGGTAGCGTTGAAATTTCTGCCGCACGAGATGGCCGTGGATGCGGAAGACAAGGAAAGATTTCTGCGCGAGGCGCGGTCCGCGTCGGCGCTCGACAACGAAAACATCGGAGTGATTCACGGTCTGGAAGAGAGCGAAGGGGGCCAGTTGTTTATCGTGATGGCCTATTACGAGGGAGAGACGCTACAGGCAAAATTACGTCGCGGCGGATTGGCGGTGGGCGACGGAATGCAACTGGCGGTGCAAGTGGCCAAGGGGCTGGCCGCGGCGCACGCGAGAAAAATCGTTCACCGGGACATCAAGCCTTCCAACATCATCATCACACCGAACGGCGTGGCAAAGATCGTTGATTTTGGCTTGGCGCGCGCGGCAGCCACACCCAGCATGACGCAAAGCATGGCGATTGCGGGCACGCCCGCGTACATGTCGCCGGAGCAAACCGTGGGCGGAGCGGTAGACCCGCGGTCGGATGTATGGTCGCTGGGGGTGGTGATGGTGGAGATGTTTACCGGCGTTCATCCATTTCAGCGGGACAATACGGCGGCGGTTACGTTTGCGATTTTGAATCAGCCGCCCGCCGCGGTGGACGCGGCACCCTCTTTGATTCAGCCAATTTTGTACCGCGCGTTGGCGAAAGATGCCGGGCACCGGTATTCGGACGCGGCGGAAATGTTGTCTGATCTGGAGCACGTTCGCGCTCGTATTACGGAGCAGACGGATTCAGGGGATGCCAGCGGACTCACCAAAACGTCGATTCCGACGCGAGGTCTTAGGCAATTCAAGGAACGCGCGTCGACTCCCCGGTGGGGGGTGCCCGCGAAAAAGAAAAGTGTATGGCTGTGGGTGGCAGGAATTGGCGTGGTGTTGCTGGTCGGGCTGATCCTATTGATAGCGCCGGTGCGCGAACGGCTCGCGGGAATATTCGGCGCCAAGACCGCGAAACATATCGCGGTGTTGCCCTTCGACAACATAGGGAATAATCCGTCCGATGCGGTGGTTGCGGAAGGATTGATGGATAGCCTCACAAGTAAATTGTCGAATCTGGGGACGGAGCAGGAATCGCTGTGGGTATTGCCCGCCAGCGTGGTGCGCAGCCGCAAGATCAGCGATCCCGTCGCGGCATTTCGGGAATTGGGCGCGACGCTGGTGGTCAAGGGCAGCATCCAGCGCGTAGATAGGGACGTGCGACTGACCGTCAATTTGATCGACGCGCAAAATTTGCGGCAGATCGGGTCGGCGGCGCTGGATGATCGCACCGGCGATCTCGCGGCGTTGCAGGAAGAAGCGGTAGGGCAGCTGGCGCGGCTGATGAATGTCAGCGTGACTCCGGAGATGATTCGTACAACGGGAGGAAGCGTCGCCCCTGCGGCTTATGAGTCTTATCTGAAGGCCCTCGGTTACATACAGAGGTACGACAAGCCGGGCAACCTGAAATTGGCTATCGATGCATTCGAGTCTTCGGTGCAGACGGATCCGCACTTCGCGCTGGGGTTTGGCGGGCTGGGCGAGGCTTACCGCCTGAAATATCAAACGGAAAAGGATGCCAAGTGGATCGACGAGGCGCTGGCGAACTGTAAGCGCGCGTTGGAACTGCAGGGCCGGCTGCCGTCGGTATATGTGACTCTTGGAAGGGTTCACGATGCGACGGGCAAGGCGGATCTGGCGGTACAGGAGTTTCAACATGCGCTGGGACTGGACCCTCGCAATGCCGAAGCACTGAATGGCTTGGCGCACACCTATGAAAATGCCGGGCGGACGAAAGACGCGGAGGCGGCTTTCCGGCGCGTGGTTGCGATGCGGCCGGATTATTGGGACGGATACAACACGCTGGCTTTGTATTACGACCGGCAGCGGCGGTTTGACGAAGCGATAACGCAATTGCGCAAGGCGCAGGAACTGACTCCCGACAACGCACAATTATATTTCAACATGGGCGCGATTTATCTGGATACCGGTGACGAGAAAAAACGGCCCGAAGCGGAGAAGGCGCTTAGAAAATCAATTGCGTTGAATCCCACGTATGCCGCGTACGCCAATTTAGGATTTCTGTTTTTGCAGGAGAAACGATTTACCGAGGCTGTGAAAATGATGGAGCAGGCGCTGCAGCAGAATGATAAGGATTACATTGTGTGGGATAACCTGGCGGTGGCTTACGAGTGGCTGAAGGAGAAGGACAAGTCCGCCGCGGCGCGCGAACGGGAGCTGGCATTGCTGGAGGGATCGGCCGGAGCAACTGATCGGGATGCCCAAGTTCAGTCGGTGCTGGGGGTTTTGTATGCGCAGAAAAAAATGCGTGACAAAGCACTGGCACGGGTGCAAGCTGCGCTGGCGCTGTCACCCGATGACCCCGGTGTGCTTGCTAACGTCGGCGAGGCTTACGAGGATTTGGGCGAACGGCGAGAAGCCATAAAGTTCATTGAACAAAGCATGAAAAAAGGCACGGCGATAGAAGATCTGAGGGCGAATCCTGCCTTACAAGACTTGCTTTCCAACACGAACTTTCGGCCTCCATCGAAATAGAGAAGGAGAACTAAATGGCACAACCGGCCCGGGCACCGCTGGACAGCGCGGACAACAAGATCACCATCAATGCGGACGGTACCTACAGCCCCAGCAGCATCAGCATTAATAACGGGGGTGTGGCGAAGTTCGAAGTCACGTATCCGACGGGGATGGGGGTATGCAACGTTGCAATCGGAGGCATCACCTTCTCCGCTGCCGACCCTGATGATACCACCGGCGGAACGGTGAAAATCGGATCGTAATTCGCCGGTCGCTCGAATGAGCGCCCGGTGCACGAATGGCCCGTTCCACGCAGGTTTTCTGGGTGGAGCGGGCCATAGGTTTTTTGCGAGGTTCGCGGCGTACATTCCACACGGTTGCTACACATGTTTGACCGTGTTGTGTGAGTGCCCTAGAATCGCAATGTGGTTCTGCGCACTGTTTACGCAACGTGCGTGCCCAGCCTGAATTCTAATCCGGTTATCGAGCGGGAAAATGTTTGAAAATTTAACAGAAAAATTACAGCGCACGTTCAAAAACCTTCGCGGACAGGGAAAGCTGACAGAGGAGCATCTGGACGCGGCCCTGGTGGAGATTCGCGAGGCGTTGCTGGAAGGCGACGTAAATGTGGGCGTGGCCGACGAACTGCTGAAGAACATTCGCGAGAAATCGATCGGCAGCGAAGTGATGATGCAGCTTTCGCCGGACCAGCAAGTGGTCAAGTCGGTGCGCGACGAATTGACCACCATGCTGGGGAAACATGCCAAGCCGCTGTTTGCGTCCAAGCCGCCATCGGTGTGGATGATCGTGGGATTGCAGGGGTCCGGGAAAACCACAACGACAGGAAAGCTGGCGAAGTGGCTGGCGCTGCACGGTCACCGGCCGCTGGTGGTGTCGACGGACGTGTACCGACCTGCGGCGCGCGAGCAACTGGCGCAGGTGGCCAAAGCGGTGGGCACGGCGATCTGGCCGGGCGCGGGCACGGACAAGCCGATGGAAATTGTGAAGGGCGCGATTAAAGAGGCCAAGCTTTCCGCCAGCGACGTGATCCTGGTGGACACCGCGGGGCGACTACATATTGATGATTCGTTGATGAGCGAGTTAAGCACGTTGAAGAAGGAACTGAATCCCAGCGAAATACTTTTCATCGCGGATGCCATGATCGGGCAGGACGCGGTGCGGTCGGCGGGAGAATTTCACAAGCGGCTGGGCCTGACGGGCGTGATCTTAACTAAGCTGGATGGCGATGCGCGCGGAGGGGCGGCGCTTTCGATCGGGAAAGTGACGGGCGCGCCGGTGAAGTTTGTGGGGCTGGGCGAAAAATACGACGCGCTGGAAGGATTCTATCCCGAGCGCATCGTGTCGCGCGTGCTGGGAATGGGCGACATCATGTCGCTGATCGAGCGCGCCGAACAGGCGGTGGACAAAAAAGCGGCGGCGGAGCTGGAACGCAAGCTGCGGCATGAGGGTTTCACGCTGGAAGATTTTCGCGATCAACTCAAGCAAATTCGCAAGATGGGTCCGCTGGAGCAGTTGGTGGACATGTTGCCGAAGGTCGGTCCGCTGCAAAGTTTGCCGAAAGACGCGAAGGTGGACGAGGGCAAGCTGAAACAGGTGGAAGCCATCATCGGCTCGATGACCAACCAGGAGCGCCGGGATCACAGCGTGATCGACGGAAAACGGCGCAAGCGGATTGCCGCGGGCAGTGGCACGACGGTGCAGGACGTGAATCAGGTGATCAAGCAATACATGCAGATGCGGCAGATGATGAAGCAGTACGGAGCGATGGCGGCGCGGAGCAAGATGAAGGGGTTGGGGAAGTTGGCGGGGTTGTCGTAGGTGCAATAGATGTTTGAGACAGTCGAAAACCGACGATTGAGACCGATGCGGACGTTTGGAACCGTGTCTGTGCCGGGGACGCGGGCGGGGGCGATTGTTTCGATTGGGTGAGTGGCGATTGCCTGGATTGCGATTCCTGTGGCGCGGTTATTTCTATTGGGGACGGGTGGGTTTGGATTGGTTGTCGGGTTGATTTTGTGGCGGAGACACAACCGCGAGTAACAACGACACAAAAACCCTCGTCCTATCGCAATTTGCAACCAATTCTAGAAAATTGATGCGAAAAATAAATATATTCAGGTCGCGCGCGTATCTCCTCAGGAGTAACTGTCCCGAATTCGGGAAAGCGACTATCGTAGCTGTTTGAAAGATTATCCCCAACGACAAAAAAAGTATGAGTCGGAACTTTTACTGCGGAGAAGTCCGGCAGTTCCGTATTTTGTTTAGCTCCTGAAAATGGATGCCCGCACAATTCAGGAGCCTTGAGTGCAGTTCCATTCACTAAGACTTGGCCATGCTCGCCCGGTTCGATCAGATCTCCTTCCACACCGATAACTCTCTTAATTAACAAATTTTGAATCGATGAGTGTGCGAGCATAATCAGGTCTCCGCGTTGCGGAGTTTTGTGCCTATAGGCGCTCATATCGGCTACGATTCGCTCGCCAACACAGATCGTGGGGCACATCGACGCGGAAGGAACGGAGAACGCTCTGGACGCTGGAGCCCAACGGAGATAGGGGTCCGTACTGGGAAGAATGTTGAAGAAAAGTACAATTATTACGACTAACGTGAAAGACAATCCTGGCCGTTTGAAGCCGGGCTCAGGCTTACGTCCTTTCCACGAGAAACGAATTGCATCGACGACGATATAGATTCGCCAGCTTATAGAAATTAACAGCAAAGGTAGCAAGCCCCAGAAAGAGAGCGGCAGTATCGTTCCAAAGGCCAGAGCAATCAATGGAGCAGTGAAGGCCATCGCGAGACCTTTACGTGGCTGGCGGTTATAGACCTGCCCTAAACCTGGAAAAATCAAACTCAACAAGAATGCGATTGTGGTTTGCTTGGCACGTGAGTGTGGCTTCACCGATATCGTGCTAGGCGCGTCATCTCTCAGACTTAGTTGCGTCATCATTTCGCACCTGTAAGGAAAAGGTCGGCGATTTGGAGGGCTTGGGATTCGGGGATGAGGTCGGTGCGGTTGCAGAGGATGATGATGGTTGTGTCGGTGAGCGCGTTGTTTGTGGCGGCGTTATTTTTTGTGAAGCGGACGATGTAGGAGCGAAAGCCTTGGGTTTCGCCGTAGTGCCATGTGCGGGAGTGGTTTTTATAAGGGTCGAGGAACCAGCCGAAGCCGTAGAGGGCGGGGCTGCCTGCGGGGCGGTCGGAGTTGGCGGGCCAGACTGGTTGGTGGCCGTCGGGAAATACAAAGGGAGTTAGCGCGGGTTGCATTTCTTCTTTGCTGAGTAGTTGGTTGGTGCGCAAGGCTTCATCCCATTTTGCTAAATCTTCCAGCGAGGAGTAGATGCCGCCGTCACCTAGCGTGGCGGAGGTGGGGCTTTGGTCGGTTTGCTGCCAGCGGTTCCCTTCTTTGGTGTGGCCGTAGGCGCGATTGGTGATTTGGTTTTTGCCCTGCTGGTAGGCGACGGTGTGGTCCATTTTCAGCGGCGTGAAAATGCGTTGCTGCAAAAATTCGCGGAAGGGTTGGCCGGAGATTTTGGCGACGACCAGTCCGAGGACTACGTAGCCGGAATTGCTGTAATACCACCGGGTGCCGGGCGGGAACATGGCGTGATCGGTTTGTTCGAGAAGAGTTAAGACTTCGGCATCCTGGATTTGGTTTTTCTCGGACCAATGATGCGGGAATGGATAAGTGGAATTGGGCGCGTCGGCCTGGCCCATTAGGGATTCGTAGTCTTGCAGGCCTCCGGTGTGATTCAAGAGATTGCGGATGGTGATGGATTTTCCGTAGGCGGGGAAATTCGGGAAGATGTCGGTGAGGGTCTGGTCGTAGCGGAGTTTGCGGTCGTGGACGAGGAGCATGGTGGCCATGGCGGTGAATTGTTTGGAGCAGGAGGCCAGGCGGAAATTGGTGTGCGGGTCGATTTTTTCGGCGGATTGCAGGTCGCGGAGGCCGTAGCCGCGTTCGAAAAGTTTTTTGCCGTCTTTGAGGACCAGGACGGCGAGGCCGGGGGAGTGTTCGGTGACGAGCGGCGCGAAGATGGCGTCGATTTTCGGCGTCAGAATTCGCGGATCCGTCGATTGCTGGGGAGATTGCGTTGGCCGGTTGATTTGGGCGCCCGCTGTGAATGTTTTTAGCATGGAAACGGTGGCAAAGAGCGCGACACATAGTATCGCCAAGTGGGCGGGTGCGGTGATTTGTTGCGGCATCGGCGGTCGATGATACTCCTTCACGCGGTGATGAGAACTTACGTCAGGCGTAGGGCGTCTTTTGCCGGATGGAGAGCGTAACATCGCCCTGGCCTTCGTTCATCTATTTGTGGTCCATACCGTGCAGTGTCCGTATCTTCATGCAAATAATTTAACGAGCGGGGCGCAAAGAAAGCCGCTATTATTTCGGTCCGTCTGGGCCGCCCTGGTGACCGAGTCGGGCGGAGTTGAAGGGGTGACGTTTGAAGTATGACCTGATCGTGATTGGTTCTGGGCCGGGCGGGCAGCGCGCCGCGATTCAGGCGTCGAAGGCCGGGAAGCGCGTGGCCATTGTCGAAAAACAATCGGCAGTGGGCGGGGTATGCATCAACACGGGGACGATTCCGAGCAAAACGATGCGCGAGGCGGTGCTGCATCTTTCGGGATTTTACGACAAGAATTTTTATGGGGTGAGCCGCAGCAACAGCAACGAACCGGTGGCCATGGCGGATTTGAACTTCCGGGTGCAGCACGTGGTGGAAAACGAAGTCAGCGTGATCCAGGATCAACTGAAACGCAATGGAGTGACGCTGCTGCACGGGACAGGCAGTTTCCGGGACGCGCACCACATCCGGGTGCAAAACAGCAACAGCGTCGGGGAATTTGAAGCCGACTTTATCGTGCTGGCGACGGGAACGAAGCCGGCGGTGAACGCGAATGTGCCGATTAACGGGCGGAACATTATCAGCAGCGATCAGATTTTGAGCATGCCGCAGATTCCGAGAACGCTGATCGTGGTGGGCGGCGGAGTGATCGGTGTGGAGTATGCCTGCATGTTCGCGACGCTGGGCGTGCGCGTGATCATTGTGGAGAAGCGGCCGCGACTTCTGGAGTTTGCGGATACGGAAATGGTGGAAGCCTTGATGTACCACCTGCGCGATCATCGCGCGACGCTGCGGCTGAACGAAGAAGTAGAGAGCGTGGAGGAATTGCCGGACGGAAAGGTAGCCGCCAACCTGGTGAGCAAGAAACGGGTGCTGGCCGATGCGCTGCTGTACGCGGTGGGGCGGCATGGAAATGTCGAGGGGCTGAATCTGGAAGCGGCGAACATCGCGTCGGATGACCGGGGGCGGATCGAGGTGGACGCCGATTTTCGAACCACGCAGCCGCATATTTTTGCGGTGGGAGATGTGATCGGGTTTCCGAGTCTGGCGTCGGTATCGATGGAACAGGGACGAATCGCGAGCGCGCGGGCGTTTGGGTTGCCTGTGCACAGCGATCCGGCAGGATATCCGTACGGGATTTATACCATTCCGCAGATTTCGTTTATCGGGAAGACGGAGGAACAGCTTACCGAGGCGGATGTCCCTTATGAGGTGGGAGTGGCATATTACCGGGAAATCGCACGTGGGCAGATCAGCGGGCACACGGAAGGCCGGTTGAAACTCTTGTTTCACCGGGAGACGCTGGAGCTTTTGGGCGTGCACATTTTTGGGGAGGATGCGGCGGAGTTGTTGCACATCGGGCAGGCGGTATTTTTGTTGAAGGGCAAAGTGACGTATTTCGTGAATACGGTTTTTAATTATCCAACGCTGGCGGAGTGTTACAAGACTGCAGCGTTTAATGGGTTGAACCGATTGCAGTAGGCTTTTCCTAAGTCCGCCCGATTAGGTCTGGGCGGTCCCGCCTTAAAATCCCCACCCTCATAAACCCACGGTGGGGCACCCAGCCGTAGGATTTTTAGCGAACGGATACAACTGAGGCGCGACTTTTTCGGGTGGGTAAACGGCGATTGCTGCACAGCGGGTTGGCAGGCTATGATTGAGGGCTTACGGAGGCGTGACTTAGTGTTGACTATTCGTCTGGCAAGGATTGGCAAGAAGAAAAAGCCGTTTTACCGCGTGGTGGTGATTGAGCGGACCAGGCCGCGGAATGGCCGCGTGAAGGAACTGGTGGGAACGTACGACCCGTTGAAGAAGCCGGCGGAAATCAAACTGGATGCGGAGCGGATCAAGTATTGGCTCGGAGTAGGCGCGCAGCCGAGCGATACGGTGCGAAGCTTTATCAAGCTGCAAAAAATTGCGTAGTTTGCGGGAATGTTCGGCAACGGCTGCTGCGATTAAAAACTTTCCATCGGCGCGCGGGTTAGGTTAGAAGCCAACCGTTTACCGGCAGGCCCGGCACTTAGTCCCCCTAGTGACGGCTGTTTCCAGGAGCTCACGTGAAGGAACTGGTAGAGACGATCGCCAGGGCGCTGGTGGACCGTCCCGAGGAAGTGCAGGTGAGGACGGTTGGGGGAGCGCAGGTCACGGTGTTGGAGCTGCGGGTGCATGCGGAAGACCTGGGCAAAGTGATCGGGCGGCAGGGGCGCACGGCGAAAGCGATACGCACGTTGTTGAGCGCGGCAGGGTTGAAAGTGCGGAAGCGGTTCACGCTGGAAATACTGGAAGATTGAGCGGCGAGAATCCACGATGGATTGTAGTGGCGCGGGTATTGCGGCCGCGCGGGAATAAAGGCGAAGTGGCGGTGGAGCTGCTGACGGATTTTGCGGAGCGGCTGACGAAGCTAAAGGACATTTTTCTTGGGCGCGCGACGGGCGGGCCTTCTTCCGTTGTAAATTCTCCTGCGGCAAAATTCAGCGGCGCGTTTGGCGCGGATGAACCTAGCCCTATAGGCGTAAAATCCTGCTGGTTGAGCCAGAATCATCGCGGGCAGGGTGTGTTTCATTTCGTGGGCGTAAATTCCATTAACGATGCCGAGAAATTTCGAGGTCTGGATGTGTTGCTGCCCTTTGAGCAGCGGGTGACGCTGCCAGCAGGACAATATTTTGTGGCGGATTTGATTGGGTGCGTGGTTGTTGAAGTGAAGCGCGAGGTGGCGGCAGTAGCATCCTCGCCGTGTGCGATGGCGACGGCGGAATTTCTTGGGACGGTGCGGGATGTGCAGTTTCCCGGCGAGAGTGAGGGAATGCGCGGGACTCCGTTGCTGGAAGTGGAGACTGGGCAGGGCGAGTTGCTGATTCCACTGGCCGAGGATATTTGTAAGCGCATTGATATTGCGGCGCGGCGGATTGAGGTGGCGCTGCCTGAAGGTTTGCGGGAATTGAATTCGGAGTAGAGTGGCATTTTGCTTTTTCGAAGAAGCAAGAAGAAGCAAGTCCCTCCGCTTCGAGTTCGGGATGACAACGCGCCGGGCGGCGTGCGATGTTCCTGGTGATGATGAGTTGCTGTCGTTTGAAATTGTGGAATCGATAGAATGCGATTTGATTTGATTACGATTTTTCCGGAGTTTTTTGCGGGTCCGCTTGAGCACGGGATCTTGCGACGCGCGCGAGAGACGGGAATTGTTGAAGTGAACGTGCAGGATTTGCGGGTGTTCACGAAGGACCGGCACCGGACGGTGGATGACCGGCCGTTTGGTGGCGGCGAAGGAATGGTGCTGAAACCTGAGCCGCTGTTTGAGGCAGTGGAACATTTGCTGGGGGCGGCAGTTGGAGACGCGGTTGAGAGGCCCGAGTTGGATGCGGGCACGGCGATCGTGCTGCTGTCGGCTTCGGGGAAGCGATTTGACCAGGCGGCGGCGCGGCGGTTTGCGGGCTTGTCGCGAATGATCCTGATTTGTGGTCGGTATGAAGGTGTGGATGAGCGCGTGGCGGAACATCTGGCGACTGACGAGATTTCGATTGGGGATTTTGTGTTGAGCGGCGGCGAGTTGCCTGCGATTATGATCGTGGATGCGGTTACGCGGCTGTTGCCGGGGTCGTTGGGGAATGAAGCGTCAACGCAGAATGAGTCGTTCAATACGTCTGATGCCGAAGCCAATACTTCAGCAGATTTGCGATCCAAATCCTCAGGACCACAAATGTTGCTGGATTTTCCGCACTACACGAGGCCGGCGGAATATCGCGGCTGGAAGGTCCCTGGCGTGTTGATTGGCGGAAATCACGCGGAAGTAGCAGCATGGCGTCGAGCCGCGGCATTAAAGAAGACGCGAGAGAATCGTCCCGACCTCATGATAATCAATCTCGATACTAAATCCGAGGGGATGTGCTGAAACCTGAGCAGCGGATCGTCACGAAACTGCCTCTCGCCGAACTCTGGGACGAAAGGGGCACATTAACCGATGGCCGCGTCAGGAACCTTGATCAGAATAATCTTGCTGAGCTTCTTCGTCCTCGACCTATTCAATTCGTGATCGCCGATGTCGGTAAAAAGCTTGTTTGGATACCGACACAGGATCGGTTTGATTTCTGGAAAACCGTACGACCTCAGATTGGCGATTCGTCCGGACCCATTTACCTCGAACAATTTCCCAGCAAGACTGCCTACACAGCGTCTGAGTGGCGCGGGCGTACTGGCGAGAGTTTGATCGTGCTCGAAAAGCATCACTGAAAAACACTGAAACTTCCACATCTGTTGAACAGCTTCGAATCCCAGTTGCCGACCAGAACGAAATGGGTGGCGGGATTAGTGCGGGATTGGCTATAATTGTGGATTGGGCTTGGTGTGCTGGCACCGCTTGAGCGGGTCTGCAGGGAAAACGACAATGAATCCGGTAATACGAAAATTGCATGAAGCGCAACTGCGCAAAGATTTGCCCGAGTTTCGTCCGGGGGACAGCGTGCGTGTGAACGTGCGGCTGAAGGAAGGCGAAGGCGAGAAGGAAAAAGAGCGCCTGCAGGCCTTTGAGGGCGTGGTGATCTCGAAGAAGGGTCGCGCATCGGGCGCGACGTTTACGGTGCGGCGCGTGAGTTTTGGCGTGGGCATCGAGCGGATATTTCCGCTGCATTCGCCGTCGATCAGCTCGATCGACGTGGTGGGCCGTGGGAAAGTGCGGCGTGCGCGGCTTTATTATTTGCGTGAATTGAAGGGTAAGGCGGCACGCATCAAGCGGGCCGCGCGGGAAGAGGCTCCTGCCGCGAAAGCGGCTGTTGAAGCCAAGGCGTGATTTGATTGGAACTCGTCGAGGTTGGAAGAAAGCTTCTGCTACGATCAGTGGTTCTCGATGTTCCTACGTTAAGAACCCACCTTCAAAAACCTAGGGTGGGGCACACGCGAAAAGAAGAGAAAAAGCAGATTCCTCACGCGCCGCGACGCTGCGATTCGGAATGACACGTTTTGCTGAATGGTTGAGAGCGAGATCGGGAAGCAACCGCTTGATTCGCCGCTGCCGACGACCTGCGTTTCGCTGCACATTTTTGAATGATCGCGCGATAAATCGCGTACTGTGATCGTTCCATTCACGAATAAACAGAAGGACGGTTGATGCGGCTACGGATAAGTCCTGTTTTCTCGCTATTTTCCTGGCTGATTTTCTGCGCGGGCCTGGCGTTGCCATCTTGCGCGTCGACTGAAGTGCGGGATGCCAAACCTTTGCAGGACGGCATTCCGCTGAAGCA
Organism: Candidatus Acidiferrales bacterium; assembly: GCA_038238965.1. Taxonomy (GTDB): domain Bacteria; phylum Acidobacteriota; class Terriglobia; order Acidiferrales; family UBA7541; genus Acidiferrum. Next base: position 29,968 of record JBBSFG010000001.1, read on the forward strand.
GCCGGACGCGCGGTACAAGGCGGACATTTTGCTGGTGGTGGCGCATCCGGACGATGAAGGGGCGGCAACGGCCTATCTGGCGCGGGCGATCGATGAAGGGAAACGCGTGGCGGTGGTGTATGGCACGCGAGGAAGCAGCGGGGCCAACGAAGTGGGCGCGGAACAAGCGGCGGCGCTGGGGGCGATCCGCGAAATTGAAGCGCGACACGCGCTGATGCTGCTGGGAATCGAGAATGTGTGGTTTCTGGACGGCAAAGACACCGCTTCGCAAAATGTGCTGCAGTCACTTTCGAACTGGAGTCATGGCGAAACCCTGCAGCAACTGGTGCGGCTGATGCGCTTGACGCGTCCTGAGGTGGTACTGGCGTTTCTACCGGGGACGTTCGTTGGCGAGGATCATGGCGATCACCAGGCGTCCGGTGTGCTGGCGACGGAGGCGTTCGATCTGAGCGGCGATCCGGCGACGTATCCCGAACAGCTTGCGGGACCAACGAAACGCCTGGAGCCGCTGCTGGATAATTTGCGGCCCTGGCAGCCGAAGAAGATTTATTACTTCGCAGACGCGGATAGGGACGAGCTTTTTCGCGGACTGGGACCGGAATATTCGGTGACGGAAATATCGAAATCAAGCAAACAGCCTTACTGGGGCAGCGCGCTCGATGGGTACCTGGCGCATAAGACGCAGGCCAGCGGGTTTGCGGAATCACTGAAGGGATTGAACAGTGCGCAACTCGAGAAACTGATTACCTCGGTGGGATATTGGGGTGATGCACTGCGCTTTGTCCGCGGAAAATCGCTGGTGGGCGGCACGGCGGCGGGGGATGTATTTGAAAATGTGACCGGCGAGGCAATTGCGTTTGCGCGGCCGGAAATCACGCCAGAACCGCAGCGCGCGGAGCTGGCGGTGGAGCTTGCGGGGCCGTGGAGTTTTTATGAGGAGTTTCGGCGCGCGCACGGACTGAATCGTCTACCGCATCCGGAGCCGCCGGAGATTGCGTTGCAACTGGGGACAACACTGGTGATTCCCTTGCGGGTGAGAAATCAAACATCGAGTACGAAGGAGATCAGCTTGTCGGTGGATTTGCCGGCAGGTTGGGCGTTACAAAGTGGCGCGGGGAAATTTTCGATTGGCGCGAAACAGACGGCGGCGGCGCGGATGGAAGTGAGCTTGCCGGGGGCCGGCACGGACGCGAGCAAGAAGGACTTTTTGCAGGAAATTACAGTGCGCGCGGAATCGGGCGGACGAGTAATTGGTGAGGTGAAACTGCGGGTGGAATTGCGAAAGCGGGCGTTGCCGCAGTAGATGAACTGGATGTTCGATGTTAGAACAAAAAGAATTGATAGCGGCTTGTGCGAAGATCGAAGAGAGATTCCTCCGCTGCGCAAGTCGACAACTTCGCAGGAGCGAAGTTGGGGAAAAGCTTCGACTCGCTTCGCGTCGGAATGACACGCCTGGGCTGTAAAGCGCGATAGTTGCCAAGATCAACCGACGGGGGTTGATCGCCCGAACAACGGTAACCCCGCAAGTTTGGACGACGAACTTCTAAAGTCCATCAGGCGAAGCCTTCAGGGTTTTTTCTGGCGGGCGGATTCCATGGTTTCCCAGGCGGAATCGGAAAGCATGGCCAGGTCGTTGAATTCGCCGGCGCCGCGCAGCCACTGGCCGCCGTCGATTACCACGCATTCCCCATTGATGTAGGGCGACAAATCGCTGATGACGAAGGCGGCGAGATTGGTGAGTTCTTCGTGGCGGCCGAAGCGCTTCAGCGGATTGGCGTTTTTACGGTGCTCTTCCATTTCCGGGGAAGGCATGAGGCGGGACCACGCGCCTTCGGTGGGAAAGGGGCCGGGCGCGATGGCGTTCAGGCGGATCTTGTATTTGCCCCACTCCACGGCGAGGGACCTGGTGAGCGCGAGGACTCCAGCCTTGGCGCACGCTGAAGGTACGACGAAGCCCGAGCCGCAATTTGCGGCAGCGTAGGTAGTGACGATGCTGAGGACGTGGCCGGATTGTTTTTTTTCGATCCAGCGCTTGCCGAAAATTTGGGTGCAATGGAAACTGCCGTTGAGGACGATGCCGACGACGGCGTTGAAGGCGTTGGGAGTGAGTTTTTCGGTGCGAGCCATAAAATTGCCGGCGGCGTTGTTGATCACGATGTTAATTTCGCCGACCTGGGATTCTGCGGTTTGGGCGGCGGCTTCGACAGCGGCGTAATCGCGAACGTCGCAACTCGCGTAAGCGGCGGTGCCGCCTGCTTTCTCGATTTCATCGCAGACGGATTTGAGGGGTTCGGGGCGGCGTCCGATGATGAAGATGTGGGCTCCGAGGCTGGAGAAGTGCAGGGCCATGGAGCGGCCGAGTCCTGAGCCGCCGCCGGTAAGGAAAATGTTTTTGGAGGCTAGTAAATTTTTCTGAAACAAGACGGGCCTCAAGAGTGGCGAAGCGGTGCTCGATCATTTGCAAAATCCCCACACGCAACTGCGGCGTGTCGGGCACCCGGTAGCTGTTTATTTTCAATCCTGCAAAATTAGAAACCCTAAATCTTTGGCTTGAACACCTGTAAAACTACCAGATTTTGCAAGCTTGTTCGCGGACCATGCGGTCGCCTTTTTTGCAGCCGAAGGCGGCAGCGAAGGCGGCGGTGTCCGATAGCGGCCCGTTGGCGCGGAAGCGCGCGAGCGGGTGAGGATTGGTGTTGGCCTGCAGGCGCGCGGCTTCAGGACGCTGGTTGGTACCCCAAACTTGCGCCCAGCCGAGGAAGAAGCGCTGCTCGGGGGTGAAGCCGTCGAGATCCTTGGGATGAGGCTTCCCTTCCAGGGATTTTTCGTAAGCGGCATAGGCGATGGCCAGGCCACCGAGATCGCCGATGCTTTCGCCGAGGACCAGCTTGCCATTCTGATGCAAGCCGGGCTCGACTTCGTAAGCGTCGAATTGTTTTTCGACGCAGGTGGCGCGTTCATCAAAATTTTTGCGATCGTCGCTATTCCACCAGTTGCGCAGGTTCCCGTGAGGATCAAACTGTGAGCCCTGGTCGTCGAAGCCATGTGACATTTCGTGGCCGATCACGGCGCCCATGCCTCCGTAGTTGATGGCGTCGTCGGCCTTGGGGTCATAAAAAGGCGGCTGGAGGATGCCCGCGGGGAAAACAATTTCGTTCATGAGCGGATTGTAATAGGCGTTGACGGTGGGGGGAGTCATGCCCCATTCGTTGCGGTCGACGGGTTTGCCGATTTTGGCGAGTTCGCGAAAATTTTCAAATGTAGAGGCGCGACGGACATTTTCGGCGTAGGAGTTGCGATCGATCTTGAGCTTGGAATAATCGCGCCATTTATCGGGATAGCCGATTTTGACGTTGAAGGCTTCCATTTTGTCGATGGCGGCCTTTTTTGTTTCCGGGCTCATCCAGGAAAGCGTGGGGATATCGGAGCGCAGCGCGGAGAGCAGGTTGTGAACCATTTCGAGGGCGTGATCTTTGGCGGCGGGTGGAAAATATTTTTCGACGTACACCTGGCCGAGGGCCTCGCCGACGTTGCGATTGACGGATTGCACGCAACGCTTCCAGCGGGGCTGAAGTTCAGCGGTGCCCGAGAGACGCTTGCCGTAGAAGTTAAAATTTTCCTGCACGAAGGTTTCACTAAGACCGGGCGCGGAAGCATGGATCAGGTGCCAGCGGAGATAGGTTTTCCAATCGGCGAGCGGTGTGGCGCTGAGTTGATGGTCCATTTCCTTGAAAAAATCAGGTTGGCCAATGTTGGTTTCCGAAAGGCCGGGCAGGCCGACGTCATTGAAGAAGGAATCCCAGGACCAGCCGGGAGTGAGTTTTTTTAGTTCGGTTGCGGAAAGCTTGTGGTAATTGGCCTGCGGATCGCGCAACTGCACGCGGGTGAGCGAAGCTTTCGCCAGGGCCGTTTCGAGATTCATTATCGTCTGGGCTTCGGCGGCGGATTTTTCGGCGGAGTCGCCGGCAAGTTGAAGCATTTTTGCTACGTGTTCGACGTACGCGGCGCGGAGTTGCTTGGAGCGGTCGTCGTCCCGCAGATAGTAATCGCGGTCGGGCATGCCCAGGCCGCCCTGGTCGGCGTCGCCGATCACGCGGGTGCTGTCGGCAAAATCCTGCGTGGAACTGAAATCGAAAAGCGCCTGAATATCTTCATTGTGCAGGTCGGCAATTTGCGAGAGTAAATCAGCGGGGCTGTTCATAGCATTGATGGCGGAGAGTTGCACCGCGAGCGGCTTAATGCCGGCAGCCTCGATTGCGGCGGTATCCATGCAACTGGCATAGAAGTCGCCAACCTTCTGCTCATTGGGTTTGCGGCCATCAAGGGGCTTGGCGGAGTCCTCGGTTATCTGGCGAAGCTCGGCGAGATTTTTTTCCTGAAGCTCGGCGCTGGTGCTCCAAGCGGGACGGTCGGCGGGAATGGGATTGTTCTTCATCCAGCCGCCCATGGCGAACTGGTAGAAATCGTCGCAAGGCTTGCAGGATTTATCGAGATTGGAGTCGGCGAATCCCCAGGGTGAAGAAGTGTCCGCGAGAAGTAGAGCGCCGAATCCCGCGAGAACCAGAGCAATGAGCAGAACAGAAACTTTGAGGAGCTTATTTTTCACGAGCCACCTTTTGGATAACGGATTTGGGAAACAGTAGAGATTTCTCTACCGAAGGATCGATAAGACAAAGTCACCGGGGAGGAAGCGGAGTTTGGTATTTGCTAACATCAACGGATTGCCATTCGCCGCGGGTGATGCCATCGCGGATCTGGGCGGGAGTTTTTCCCTTACGGGACTGCTCGTAGGAGTAGAGATCCTCCCGGATGCAGATCTGGCAACCGGAGCCGTGTTTGCTGGCGAAGCAGTCCAGGAGACTGGCGTGCCCCTGACTGCGATCGCAGTGGCAATAGCAAGGCTCCTGATAGAGGACGTTTTTGACACGGCCGGCCGCAGTGTAAGCGTTTTGGACTAGCGGATCGGAAAAACTGGCCGGGCTCAACGTCGGCGGGAGGGCTCCGGTTGGAGGCTGAGGGTGGAAGGCGGGGATGTCGTTGTCATCGGACTGTGCGGGTGCGCTGGATAAAGATTTTTGCGGCAACAACAGTAGAGCGAGCGCGAGACCGAAAAGGACGAGCAAGGCGGAAGATTTCTGAATCAGACGCATGACTGACTCCAGTTTGTACGCAAGTATTGCGGTGGCAGGTTGAGCCACTTATTACTGTACGGTGTACGGGACAAAAATTCCACACGTAGCTGAGTAGTTGCCGAGATCAATTGAACACCCTTCTCCCGCTAATGAGAGCTAGGGTTATAGCAGGTTACTCAGCCGCAAAAGGCGCGGGATTCGGAATGAGTCGTTTGGGTAGTTGCCGCACGAGGACGGAATTTGGCGTGGCGAAGGTATCCGGAGCGTGGTGGGCAGCATCTTAGAGCGATTGGAAGTCATGGATGGAAGCGGAACCGCGAGCGTTGAAAAGGTTCAGTCCAGGGGGGAGTTGACTGTGAAGCGGCACGAAAACGGTAGTCCTACTTGACGCGGAGCCGCTTTTCGGTAAACTGCATTTTCTTTATGGCCACGATGACACAATTCGTTCCTGCCGTGGTGCTGCAGGATTTTGACCTGCCGCAGCGGGAAGCTGCGTTTTTCTACGGCTTATTCCTGCGTGGGCATTCAGCGGAACAATTGAGACGGGACATCGAAGTGCCGCAGGCAGTGCTGCTGAAGTGGCATCACGAGGCGGAGCGCGAGCCGGAGTTGCGGGACATCTTCACGCGCATGGTGGAATACCGGCGGCACGTGCTAGCTATTTTCGATAACCTGGTCGGCTCCGACCTGCAGAACCGGCGACTGCAGTAAGCAAACGTCGATCGATAAAATTGGCACCCCAGAAGTCATAGCGAAGCCCTGTACTCATTCGGTACCAAATCCTCTCGGTAAACCTGCCCGATCGTACAGGTGCGATAAATAACAGGCAACTAATTTTTAGGGGCACGATTCTAAGCAAAAAGGGGACAAGTGTCACAAAATGAAGGGGATTACTCAATTGACGCCAGCGTTCGGCGGAGTTAGAATCCTCGCTTACCAGATTTGAGGTGTACTTCCATGCCCAGGGTAGCACGCGCCCTTTTAACGTCTGTTTCAATTCTCGCCCTCGCTGTGCCGGTGGTCCGCGCCCAGCAAGAGTCTCAAGGCCAGCGACAGGGCCAGGCACCAGACCCCACCGCGGCGCAGAAGCTTGATAAAGTCCAAAAGAAGAAAATCAAGAAGTCTCTTAAAGAACTGGATACCCCTTACAAGCAGTGGCTGAACGAAGACGTTACCTACATCATTTCGCCGGAAGAGCGCAACGCTTTTGGGCAACTGGCCACCAACGAAGAGCGGGAGCAGTTCATCGAGCAGTTCTGGCTGCGACGCAGCAGCAACCCGGATTTGCCGGACAACGAATTCAAGGAAGAACATTATCGCCGGATCGCGTATGCCAACGAGCATTACGCGTCGGGTATACCCGGATGGAAGACGGACCGCGGCCGCATGTACATCGTGTGGGGTCCGCCGGACGAGATTGAGAGTCATCCGACGGGTGGAACGTATGACCGGCCGATGGATGAAGGCGGCGGCTCGACGTCCACATATCCGTGGGAAACGTGGCGGTGGCGGTACATCGAGGGCATGGGCGAAAACGTGATCATGGAGTTCGTGGATCCGAGCGGATCGGGCGAATACCATTTGACGATGGATCCTTCGGAGAAAGATGCGTTGTTGAATGTGCCCGGCGCGGGCTTGAGCCAATTGGAGTCGATGGGACTGGCGTCGAAGACGGACCGCTTCACAAGGTCGGACGGTACGCACATGCCCACAACGCTGGGTGGTCAACCAGCCAGTATGAACGAGTTTACGCGACTGGAAGCGTATGCCAACGCATTCAGGCCACCGGCGGTGAAGTACAAGGATCTGGAAGCGCTGGTGACCTCGCGGATCGTGCGTGACCAGGTGCACTTCACGTGGCGGACGGATTTTCTGAAAGTGACGAACGATACGGTGCTGGTGCCGGTAACCGTACAAGTTCCAAACAGCCAACTGTCATTCCAGTCGAAAGAAGGAGTGCACTCGGCGACGCTCAACGTGTTCGGGCGGGTGAGTACGCTGACAGGCCGGGTGGTACAGACATTTGAGGATTCGGTGAGCAGAGATTTTCCGGACTCGCTATTCCAGCAATCAATAAAATTACATTCCATCTACCAAAAGGCAGTGCCGCTGCGGCCGGGACTTTACCGGCTGGACCTGGTGATCAAAGATGTGCAGAGCGGAAACGTGGGAGTAATCAATTCGCGGCTGCAGGTGCCGCGATATGATGACGATAAGCTGGAATCCAGCTCGTTAATTCTTGCGGACCAAATCGAGCATGTACCAGCGAAGCAAATCGGCGCGGGACAATTCGTGCTGGGCTCGTCGAAAGTACGGCCGCGACTGGAAGGCGACTTCACCACGGCCGACAAGCTGGGAATTTATATGCAGGTATATAACCTGAAACCGGACGACAAGACGCATAAGTCGAGTGCCACGTTTCAATACACAGTGAAAAAGGGCGCGGAGCAGGTGATGCAGTTCAATGAAACGTCGGCGGAAATGAAACAAACGGGCGATCAGATAACGATTGAGCGCTTGCTGCCGCTGCAGACTTTGGCACCCGGGAAGTACACTCTGGAAATAAATGCAACTGACAAGCTTTCGAACCAGAGCATTTCGCGGACGGCGGATTTCACGGTGAAGACTCCGACAGAAACAAAGAGCGCGGCGAATGTCGCGCCTGGGAGGTAGTACATAGTGAAGTATAGGGGTCTCCGGCAAACGGGGGCGTTGCTGCTCGCGGCGGTGGGCATGTTGTCGCAGATGGCTGGTTCTGCGGGAGCACAGACGAGGTCCGGAATGAAATCCGGACCAGGCAAGCTCGCAGGAGTGGTGCTGGATGCAACCGGCACGCCGCAGATGGGCGCGAGTGTGGAGTTGTTGGCTGAAACAGCGGCAGTTTCGGGAGCGCGCGAATTTTTAACCAACACGCAGGGTGCTTTTAGCGGGGAGAAACTTTCACCGGGCCTGTATACCGTTCGGGTCACGTTGGCTGGATTTCTGCCCACGCTGGAAAAACATATTCGCATCGCTCCCAACGTTACGACGGTAGTTCGCGTGGAACTGGAGTCCATGTTCGCGTCGTTGGATCAGTTGAGGCGTCAACCGGTCAACGTGGCAGTCGAAGGCGACGATTGGAAATGGGTATTGCGATCGGCGACGGCGACTCGCCCGGTGCTGGAATGGATGGGCGACGCGCAAATCGTATCGGTGGACGCGAGCATGGATCGCGGAAGACCGCGCGCACCACGAGCGAGACTCGAATTTACGGATGGAGCGCGCCACCCTGGTTCGGGCTCTAACCTAGTGTCAGCGCCGGCAACGGCGTTTGCTTACGATCAAAAACTGGGGGGGACGAGCCGGCTGATTCTCGCCGGTCAGATGAGCTACGACCAGGAAGCGCCGGCTGGAAGTATTGCGACAGTGTGGTTGCCGACGGGTTCTTTAGGAGCTGGCCCGCACACCGCGCTGGTGTTGCGCGAAGCGAAACTTGGGTCAAATGGGCAAACGTTCCGTGGCGTGCGCATCGACCAGGGCGGAGCAATTACGCTGGGCGACCGTGCGATACTGAGCTACGGCGGTGAGTACGTTTTAGTTGGACTTGGAGCAGCGGCATCTTCGATTCGGCCGCGCGCGAAACTCGACGTACGCGTTTCGGACGATTGGAGCGCTACGTTAGTCTTCACTTCCCTGCCGAACGGTCCCGGCCCGTTGGAAGCAGTGGAAGGCGAAGCGGGCAACAGCGGGCTAGCTGCGGCGCTCAACGAATTGGATGGATTTCCGACATTGATGTGGCGCGGCGGTAAGCCTGTACTCCAAAAGGGCTGGCATGAGGAAGTAGCTGCGGAGCGGAAGCTGGGGACGCGCGGGAAATTGCAGGTTGCGGGTTTCCATGATGACAACCGTCACGTGGCAGTTTTCGGGCGCGGAAACGATTTGCCGGCGAGCGATTATTTTCAGGACGTGTTTTCGAACGGGTTTGCTTATGACGGCGGGTCGTCGAGCAGTTGGGGAACGCGCGTGGCATTGCGCGAAAAACTCAATGACGATGTAGAGGTGACGGCCGTGTATGCGTTTTCGGGGGCGCTGGCGCCGGACGAGGACCTGAACGGTGTTTTGCGAGAAATATTGCGAACAGTTCCGCGCCACTCGCTAGGAGCAAGCGTTTCAGCGAAGCTTCCTCGGGCGAATACGAAATTGGAAGCCGGCTACAAATGGGTAAGCGGAGTTACAGTTTCGAGAGTGGATCAGTTCGGGGAGTCGATATTTCAAATCGACCCGTACCTGCATGTAGGGCTAAGGCAGCCGCTGCCGAAATTCGGGCTGGGGCGCTGGGAAGCGATCGCCGACTGCGACAATTTGTTAGCCCAAGGTACGGTGGCGCTAAGTACGCGGGACGGACAAGCGAACCTGATTCCGGCTTTTCGAAGCTTCCGTGGGGGCTTGAGCGTACAGTTTTGACAATTGGGACTTTAGAAAGCCATATCTGGTCTTCCGAATAACGTATCCCGCCGGCCCGGCATCCTACCTGTTACGTAAAACTATAGATAAACAAAGGTTTAACGGCGCGACGCGCAAGCGCCGGTTGGTCTCTGATTTGCACCGGATTATCAACGGCAAGGTGTTTCTCCGTAGGGTCGGCTTATGAAACAGAATCTGCGGGTAAGTCTCGGGGCGGTGGTACTGGCGCTAGCTACTCTGGCGGCGGTGATTTTCGCCTATATCAATTTCGAGCAACGCAGCAGATTCGAACTGGTGGACGACGGGGTAGCGTGGCTGGACACCGATCATGGCGTGGAAGCCTGGAAGATCAGCCCGGGATCATCGGGAGCGCTGGCGGGGATCCGACCGGGCGACCGTCTGGTAGCCATCGATGGGGCGCCGGTAGCGCGGGCCGTGCAGGTGACCATGCGGTTGACGCGCGCCGGGCTGTGGACGCAGGTGCGCTACAAGCTGGCACGCGAAGGACAGGAATTCGAAACCCCGCTGGTTACCGCGCCCGCAGAAAAACCGGCATCGATTGAAAATTACCTGCGTATCGTAGGACTGCTTTACCTGTTCATCGGACTATTCATTTTTGCGCGGCGGTGGAACGCGCCGAAGGCGGTGCATTTCTACGTATTCTGCCTGGTGTCGTTCATTCTGTATTCCTTCCATTACAGCGGGAAGTTAGATTCGTTCGACCAGGAAGTGTATTGGGCGAATATTGTGGCGCGGCTGCTGGCGCCGGCTTTGCTATTGCACTTTGCGCTGGTGTTCCCGGGCCGCACGGAGACTACGATACGTTCGTCATCGAAGCTGTTGACGGTTTACTTGCCGCCGCTGGCGCTGCTGCTGGTGCACATCAGTACGGCGCGGAACGCGCTGGGATTTGTGCCTTGGCTGGGTTCGCGCATTTTGTTGGACAAGATCGAGATGAGTTATCTGGGCGCGTGTTTTCTGGCGGCGGGACTGGGTTTCTACAGAAATTTCCGCGCCGCGCCCTCGGGGGTTTTGCGGCAGCAATTGAAGTGGCTCACGGGCGGAACGGTTGCGGGTAGTTTGCCGTTCACGCTGCTATACATCGTGCCGTTCGTGGCAGACGCCGGGCCGCGATCGTGGATGCAATTTTCCGCGGTCAGCCTGGTTTTGATTCCGCTGTGTTTCGGATACGCCATCATTCGCTACCGGTTGATGGACGTGGACATTATCTTCAAGCGCGGCCTGGCATATACGGCGGCGACGGCGGGCGTGGCGGCGGTGTACTTCGCGCTGGTGGCGCTGCTGGCACAAATCTTCCACGCGCAGACAACCGGTCCGGTGGGGGGAATGATTGCCATCGTGATCGCGGCGTTTTTGTTTCAACCGTTCCGCGAATGGACGCAATCACGGCTGGACAGATTCTTCTATCGTGACCGGCTGGATTACCGACGGACGCTGATTGAATTCGGGCGCACGCTTACGAACGAAGTGCGGTTGGAGCCGATGCTGGGCTCGGTGATGGACCGCGTCTCGCAAACGCTATTGGTAGACCGGCTGGCCATTTTTCAGGAAGACCCGGCTCGCCCGGGACACATGCGGCTGGCGCGTTCGATGGGCGTACGGCTTTCCGAACCACTGGATCTCGGTTTCCTCGAGCCGGCCCGGCCCGAGTTCGCCCGTGGGGCGCTCTTTTTTGAGTCGCCCCGCGCGGCGAGAGATGTCACCGACACCGTGCGACGAACGTTGGAACAATTGGATCTGAATTATTTCGTGCCTTGCCGGATTCGCGAGCACACCGTAGCGGTGTTGGGGCTGGGCAAAACGGTGGATGGAGATTTTCTTTCGAGCGACGACGTGGAGCTGGTGGAGACCATCGCTGGCTACGTGGCGATCGCGCTGGATAATTCACAACTTTATACCTCGCTGGAACAGAAGGCCATTGAGATTGCGCGGCTGAAAGATTTCAGCGAAAACATAGTGGAGTCGCTCAACGTCGGGGTACTGGCGGTGGATCTTGAAGGGCTGGTGGAGTCCTGGAACACGCGCATGGAGAGCCTGTTCGGGGTGGCGCGGCGGCAAGCGGTGGGTCGACCGCTGAATTCGTTGCTGCCGGAAGAGCTAGCGAGAGAGATCACGGCGCGCGGCGACGAAGAACTGATTACCGGAATTTACAAACAACGGCTGCAGCACCTGGGAAAGACTTTGACCTTGAATGTTTCGATTACGCCATTGGTGAGCAAGTCGGGCGAGCGCATAGGGCGATTGCTGTTGTTTGACGACGTAACCCAGCGTGAGCGCATGGAAGAGCAGATGACGCAGACGGAAAAGCTGACGTCACTGGGCTTGCTGGCTGCAGGCGTGGCGCACGAAGTGAATACGCCACTGGCGGTGATTTCGAACTATATACAGATGCTGGCGAAGCAGATGCCGGATGGGGATCCGAAACAGGCGATTATCGAGAAAATCGTGAAACAGACGTTTCGCGCCAGCGAGATTGTGAACAATTTGTTGAATTTTTCGCGTACCGGCGCGGCCGAAGTTGCGGATATCGATGTAAATCGCGTGGTGGAAGAGACCTTGTCTCTGGTGGCGCATCCGCTAAAGACATCACAGATACAGGTAGTGCGGCAATTCGGAGAGATGTTGCCAGCGGTGCGGGGCTCGGCGAACAAACTGCAACAAGTATTTCTGAATCTTTTTCTAAATGCTCGCGACGCCATGCCCAGCGGCGGGATGCTGGAAGTGCGGACTGCGGCGCACAACGGCAGCGTAGAGGTGGAGATCGCGGACACCGGAGCGGGGATTGCGCGCGAACATATACACCGGATTTTTGATCCCTTTTTCACCACCAAGGCGAGCGGCCGAGGCACGGGGCTGGGCCTGTCGGTAAGTTACGGAATCATCAAAGAACATTCCGGGAAGATCGACGTGCGCTCGACGCCCGGCAAAGGCACTTCGTTCCATGTAGAGTTTCCCGCGGCGAGGGCGGTTCATGTCTAAGGGCTCAATTTTAGTAGTGGACGATGAATCGGAGATTCGCGAAGGGCTGGAACTGCTGCTTACGGGCGAAGGTTACGGGGTATCCAGCGCTGAGACGGGCGAATCTGGACTAGCCAAGCTGGGCGAACATCCGTTCGATTTGTTACTGCTCGACGTGAGCCTGCCAGACCGCAATGGCCTGGATTTGCTGAAGGAAATTCACAAACGCGACCCACATCTTTCCATCGTGCTGATCACGGCATACGGGTCGATTGAAATGGCGCGCACCGCTTTCAAGAGCGGGGCGATGGATTACATCACCAAGCCATGGTCGAATGACGAATTGCTGGCGCAGGTAGCGCAAGCGGTGGAATCGCGGCAGTTACGCGAAGAAAACGTGCAACTGAAGCGCGCCCTGAAACAACGGTTCAACTTCCCGAATATCATCGGTAAGAGCGACAAGATGCACACGCTGCTGGACCTGGTGACGCAGGTGGCGCCATCGCGATCGACAGTGCTGATCAGTGGAGAAAGCGGCACAGGCAAGGAATTGATCGCCAAGGCCATTCATTCGGGAAGCCCGCGAGCGGACAAGGCGTTTGTGCCGGTGAATACCGGATCGATTCCGGTGGATTTGCTGGAATCGCAATTGTTTGGCCACGTGAAAGGCGCGTTCACCAGCGCGGTTTCTTCGAAAAAAGGTTTGTTTGAAGTGGCGGACCAGGGGACGATTTTTTTCGACGAAATTGCCACCATCAGTCCGGAGACGCAAGCCAAGTTGTTGCGCGTGATTCAAGAGCGCGAATTCATGCGCCTGGGCGGGACGGAGCAACTGAAGGTGGATGTGCGCATCGTGGCGGCATCCAATGTGGACCTGCTGACGCTGGTGCGCGAAGGGCGCTTTCGCGAAGATTTGTATCACCGGTTGAACGTGATTCATCTGCAACTGCCGCCGCTGCGGGAACGCCGCGAAGATGTACCGATGTTGCTGGCGCACTTCCTGGTGCGCTATTGCACGGAAAACGAAAAACCGTTGAGACAATTTACACCCGGCGCGATGAAGTTGATGATGGATTACGACTGGCCCGGCAACGTCCGGGAGCTGGAAAATGTAGTCGAACGCGCGGTGGTGCTGTCGACCCAGGAACGCGTGGACGCCGACCTGCTGCCGGAAAGCATCCGAAGCAAAGAGATTGTGCGCGGGGTGCGGTTGCAACTTTCGGAATTTCTACCACCGCTGCCGGGCGAGCCGGGGTCGCGAGCGGGCGCGGACCATTCCCAGCCGTCGCTGTTTCAAATCATGGACGAAATCGAGCGCCGGATTATCATGGATATGCTGGAACGCACGGCATGGAACCAGACAGAAGCGGCCGAACGATTCATGATCCCGCTATCGACGCTGAATCAAAAAATCAAGCGGCTGGGAATCGACGTGCGGCGTCGCGGGCGTGGGGAAGAGACTTTTTCGGCGACTTTGGGCAAGTAAGATAGATTCGATTGCATGGCCTCCGATTTTATTCCTACGTGGCAGCTACTTCAGGGCGCCCCCAAAAACATGAGCAATGCTGCGCAGACCAGTCCGCGAAGCGGTTTGCCGTAAGTAATTGACACTTGCAAGTTGTAAACGGGGTAGGCAGAGTACCAGCGAATGATCGTCAGGCTATCGAGCGCCGCGAAACGCAGCGGGTTGGCTTTCATTGCGGTGACGGTGGGGATCTACCTCACGTACTTCAGCGTGCGCACAGCGCGTGCTACGTATTACACCGGATTAGAAACGCTGGACGGCTATGAGCGGGCCACCCAGATAGAACCCGAAAATGCCCGGAACTGGTATCTGCTGGGTCGATATCTGCAATACAGCCTGGAAGACACAAATCCCGAGCGGGCCGCGAGTAGTTATTTGACGTCGCTGCGCCTAAATCCGCGAGCAACAATTACGTGGCTCGATCTGGCCGCAACCTACGAAACCGTAGGGAACGACGGGGCGGCGCGGGCTGCATTTCTCAACGCCAAAAAAACCTATCCGGTGTCGGCGGAAGTGTCGTGGCGCTACGGCAACTTTCTGCTGCGCCAAGGTGAGCGGGATCCGGCGTTTTCCGAGCTACGACGCTCCGTAGAGACGGATCCCAATCGCGCCGCGGAGGCTTTGTCCCGTTGCCTGCGTATAGAACCGAACGTAGACCTGATTCTGGACCGCGTGATACCCGCAAAGCGAGATGCGTACCTGGCGGTGATGAACGATCTGACCGGCGATCGGCAGGTGGACAGTGCGTTGAAGGTCTGGAATCGGTTGATGGCGATGCACGCCGAAGTTCCGATGACGGGAGTATTCCCGCTGGTAACGGCGCTTAGGCAGGTTGGCCGAGCGCCGGAAGCCCACCAGTTGTGGTTGCAAGCGGCAGAACGTGAAGGCCTAGGAGACTTGTCGGGACCAAAGGACTCCGTGATATGGGACGGCGGATTCGAATCGGCAATTTCGGCCCGGGAGTACGCGTGGCGGTATTTGAGCGGCGCGCACGGCGTGCAGATCAGCATTGACCGGCAAGAACACCATTCGGGAACTCAATCGCTGCGGGTGTCCTTCGACGGCAGTTCCGACATTGTTTTTCGCGATGTGTGCCAGACCGTTCCAGTGAAGGGAGGCACTCCCTACGAGCTTTCGGGATGGATGCAAACGAAGGGGCTGACGACGGACAAAGGAGTGCGAATAGAGGTGCGTTCGCTCGATTTTGGCGGCTCCGCGGCAAGCACCGCGGAAGTTCATGGGACGCAAACGTGGTCACGCGTCGCGGCGTCGTGGGCGGGCGTGCGAGAGAGTCAAGAAGTGGAGATTTGCCTGCAACGAAACCCCAGCGAACAGGAAGACAACAAGATACAGGGAACGGTGTGGGTAGATGACGTCGCACTCACGCCAACGAGCAAGACCGGCGATAAGCGATGAGGGTTCTGCGCATCGGAATTTGTATCTTGGTGGCCGTCGGCATACTTGCTCATGGAGGTGTCGAAGACTGGGCTCGGGCAGTCTTTGAGACCGGCGCCGCGCTCCTTTTTTTGGGGTGGGCGATCCGAATTTATCTGGGAAAAGAAGAGGCGGCGGAGATCTCTCCTTTGCTGCCGCCCCTGGTTGGACTGTTGCTGGTTGTGCTCGGGCAGATGGTGTTTGGGCGCACTGCATCGATGTACAACACGCGCGAAGAGTTGGCGTTGCTGCTGGCAGATGTGCTGGTGGTGTTCGTGGCGGTACAGGCATTTCGGACGCTGGAAGACTGGAAAGGGTTCGTGTGGTTCGTGATGATCTTCGGATTCCTGGTGTCAGTCTTCGGAATCCTGCAGCACCTTACGTTTAACGGGAAACTGTACTGGTTCCGGACGATGCATTACGGAGGGATTCCTTTCGGGCCGTACGTTAACCGGAATCACTTTGCGGGATTTGCGGAACTGTTCATCCCTATGGCGTTGGTGCCGCTGATGTTGGGAAAAGTGCGAAGAGAACGCTGGTTCATCGTGGGATTGTTCGCGGTGGTGTCCATTGGGGGATTGTTTTTGGCGGCTTCGCGTGGAGGCATCATCAGTTTCGTAGTGGAAGTAACCATCGTCCTCTTGTGGATGAGCGTGCACCGCACCGGTACGAAGCAGGTGTTGGCGGGAGCTGCGGTTCTGGCGGCCGCGTTGTTGATGGTGTCTTGGCTGGGGGTAAAGGAGATTACTCAGCGATTTTCGGGGATGAAGGCCCTGGAGGTGGCCACCGGAAAGCGCGCATCGATGCGGCGGGGCACATGGCGAATTTTTATGGATCATCCCTGGATAGGAACCGGGTTGGGCACCCTGGAGGTTGTGTATCCACCGTACGAGACGGATTATGACGGGCGGGTTGTGAACCATGCCCACAACGATTATCTGGAAGCAATGGCAGAAACGGGCCTGATGGGCGGACTGTGCTGCTCGTTGTTTCTGGGCATGCTAGCGTTTCATTCCTTGAGGAATTTATCGGAAAGCATAGCCTCTTTCGGTGCGGTCTTAAACCTGTCCGGGGTGGTAGCCTGTGCGGGATTCCTGACACACAGCGTGGTGGATTTCAATTTGCATTTGCCGACGAACGCCCTGCTATTTTTCTTGATGGCGACGTTGGCGACTTCAAAAATCCGGCCGGGGAAAATGGGTCGGAGAGAAGCGTCGGAAGGGCTGCATCGAAAGCGAAAACACTGACTTTAGCTTGTCCGCAACCTGTATACTAAGACGGGGGACATCTATCGATGCAACCAGGAAAACTGGGTGCACGGCCGTGGTGTTATGTGGCGGCTTGTCTTACGGTCTTGATGGTCGCGGGAATGCCCGCGCGCGGCCAGACCGTGGTCGGAACTCCTCAAGAAACCAACGAGAAAATCAGGGAAATGTCGTTCGCGGCGCGACTGACCCCGCACGACTATATTATTGGCAGTGGAGACACACTAACCGTCGATATCTTCGATGTGAAGGAATTAAGCCGGGACGTGCGGGTAAGCCAAACCGGCACGATAGGGTTGCCACTTCTGCCGGTGCGGCTGCATGTTAAGGGTCTAACAGAAACGCAGGCAGAACAAAAGATCGCTGAGGTGTTGCAAGCGAACGGGTTAGTAAGCCACCCGGAAGTTAGCGTGGCGGTAAAAGACAGGAAGAGCAAGCCCATCACGGTGGTAGGTGCAGTGTCCCACCCGCTGGTCTACCAGGCAGAACGTCCTACGACGTTGCTGGAGTTACTGGCCGAGGCCGGGGGAATCTCCAATGACGCCGGTGACACGGCCATAGTGACGCGGCCGCCAGCAGACCCAAACGATGCCTTTGAAGCGCCGTCCATCAGCAATGATGATGTGATTCCGGCTCCGATGCAGAACGACACGACGCCAGCCGCAGGAAGCGTACCGTCCGACTCGGTAACCAGTCAGGCTCCGGTTAATGCCGTGATACCTAACGTCAAACCAGATTCCAGTGCAACGGTGAAGGACCCGCCTGTCCCTAGCGAAGCACCGGCGCTTGCGAACACGATTACGGTAAATTTGAACGAGTTGATGGAAAGCGGAGACGCCACAAACAACATTATTCTTCAGTCCGGGGACATCGTAACGGTACCGCACGCCGGAATTGTTTACGTACTCGGGGCGATTTTAAGGCCTGGAGGATATGTGTTGGCCAACGATCGCAGCCACATGACGACCTTAAAGATGCTGGCGCTGGCTGGCGGATTAAATCGAACGGCTAAAGCGGATCACGCGGTAATCATCCGTAGAGACCGGCAAGGACAGCAGCACGAACAAATGATCGATCTTAAGAAGATTGAGCAACGGAAGGCGGAGGACGTACGGCTGGACGCCAGCGACATTCTATATGTGCCGGATAGTACGGCTAAGCAAATACTGCTCCGGGCAACGGAAGCCGCATTGACGCTCGCGTCGGGCGTAGCGTTATACCGGGTGGCATATCATTGAGCGTAATTGACAACAACAAACCGAGTGGGCATTCGAATGGCTCGAACGGGGCCGTGGAGCTAGTGCCGATCGGCACGAATATGCCGGCTTGGGAGCTGTCTCCCCGCGAGCCGCATCTTTACGACTATTTACTAATATTGCGGAAGCACCAGTGGCTGATTCTATCGTTTATGCTTTCGGTGGTGACGATTGTGGCTATCGCCACATTCCGGATGCAGCCAGTCTACGTGGCGACCGCGCGCATCGAGATCGACAGAGAAAATTCGAACATCCTGCCGTTTCAGGGCACAGATGCTTATGACGTAATGATGGACAGCGATAACTACATTGAGACGCAAGCAAAAATTCTAACCAGCGAAACGCTGGCGCTGCAAACCATCCGCAACAACGGGCTGGCGTCTAGACCTGAGTATTCAGGATCCGATGGGATATCGGAAGCCATGGCTACAGGGAGCCTGGCAAATCAGAAGCGGCCACCGGAGCTTGCGGCGTTTTTGGGAAGTCTCAGCGTGAAGCGGGTGCCGAATAGCCGGTTGATGGACGTAAGTTTCGAATCGACGGATCCGCAATTAGCGGCGCGAATCGTAAACGCCCATCTGGACGCGTATGTACAAAGAAATTTCCAAAGCCAGTTCGATTCGACGACGCGGGCCACCAAGTGGTTGCAGACACAACTGGGAGAACTGAAAACCAAAGTACAGAACTCGGAAGATGCGCGCATTGCCTACGAACGGCAAAACCAAATCTGGACGCTGGACGATAAACAGAGTATTACCACGCAGCGTTTCGCCGACGCGAATCGCGAATTAACGCTGGCACAAAGCGAGCGAATGAAGAAACAATCGCTTTATGAATTCGCGAAGTCCGGAAACCTCAGCGCCGTGCCGCAAATCCAATCCAGTCCCGCACTCGCGGACTTTCAGAGAAAACGAGCTGACTTCGTGGCGCAGTATAGGGAAGCGCTGGCGCAATTTGGCCCCAATTTCCCGAGGGTGCAGCGATTGCAGGAGCAGATCAAGGATACGGACAACAACATCGAGAAGGAAAAACAAAATATTGTCGACGCGCTGGAAAGTGAGTACCGCGAAGCCGCCGGACGGGAAGCGCTGTTGGCCAAGGCACTGGAGCAGCAAAAGGCTGAAGTGAACGAAATGGCCAGCAAAATGGTCGAGTACAACATTCTGAAACGTGAAGCGGAGGCCAACAAGGTACTTTACGACGGATTGTTAACCAAACTGCGTGAAGCGGGAGTATCGGCGGGACTCAAGTCGTCGAATATTCGAATGGTGGACCCGGCGATGGTGCCGTCGACGCCGGCACGCCCGGCCAAGCTTCGCAACGTAGCGCTAGCGTTCCTGGTAGGACTGGTGGGCGGAATCGGGCTGGCGCTGATGCGCGAATATCTGGACAACACGGTGAAAACGCCGGATGACATCGAAACTCTGGCACGCCTGCCGTCTCTGGCGGTTGTGCCGCAATTTGCATCATCAGGCAAAAACGGAAACGGCAAGAAGCAAAAACTATTGGGATTGTCGTCCAACGGCCACGATAAGAGGATGGAACTGGTGGCCGAACATTTGCCGAAGTCGCAAATGTCGGAAGCCTTCCGTGCGTTGCGTACATCACTGTTGCTTTCGCGCGCCGACCGTCCGCCCCAAGTGATACTGGTTACCAGCGCGCTGCCGCGAGAGGGGAAAACCACTGCGGCAACGAATCTGGCAGTGACGCTGGCGCAACTGGGCGACAAAACAGTCGTGGTGGATGCGGACCTGCGCAAGCCGGGAGTCGGTCGACTGCTCAACATGAGCGGGGGGAATTATGCGGGATTGAGTTCCTACCTCGCGGGAGTATCGAGCCTTGACCTGGTGATCGTTCCGCATCCGACAATACCGAATCTGTCGGCCATCCCAACCGGTCCGTTGCCTCCGAATCCGGCTGACCTGCTGTCGTCGCACAAGCTGTCGGAGGCGATTGCGGAGCTGCGCAAGAAATTCAAATTCGTGGTTATCGATTCGCCGCCGGTCATGGCGGCTACGGACGCCGTGATCTTGTCGGTGCAAACGGATGGCGTATTGCTGGTGGTGAGAAGCGGAGAGACACCGAAGGAGGCGTTCACGAGAACGCGCGACCTGCTGGTGACGGTAAAGTGCAACATACTGGGCGTGGTACTGAATGCCGTGGATGCCAGCGCGCCCGATTATTATTATTCTTACCGGTACTATCCCTATTCGTATGGATATGGTCCCCAGGAAACCGGAGAGCATCGAGAAGACGACGAAGATTCCGAAACGGTCAATGAAAGCATGTCCCGCGATCGAGACGAAGACTCCCAGGCCCTTTAGGAGGCCCTTTGCGATATTTGATAACCGGCGGTGCCGGGTTCATAGGTTCACATTTGGCCGAGCGACTAGTTGATCGCGGCGACCACGTTGTGCTACTGGATAATCTTTCTACCGGAAGCATGGAAAACATCCGGCATCTGAAGTCCTCACCGCGGATGGAATACCACCTCGACGGGATCGAAAACCGTCAGCTGATTGCGGAACTGGTGGATGACGCGGACGTGGTGGTGCATCTGGCGGCTGCAGTGGGAGTAAAGCTGATCGTGGAGAGCCCGGTTCGCACGATTGAGACGAACGTAAACGGGACGCAGATGATTCTTGAAGCCGCCTGTCGCAAGCGGAAACTTGTGCTGGCGGCATCCACTTCCGAAGTATACGGAAAAAACACCAATGTGCCGTTCCACGAAGACGCGGATCTGGTGCTGGGGCCGACCACCAAGGGGCGCTGGAGCTATGCGGCATCGAAGGCCCTGGACGAATTCCTGGCGCTGTCTTATTGGAAGGAAAAAAAGCTGCCGGTGATCGTGGTGCGGCTGTTCAATACGGTGGGCCCGCGGCAGACCGGGCGGTACGGGATGGTGTTGCCCAATTTTGTGAAAAGCGCGCTGGAGAATTCGCCCATCCAAATTTTTGGGAACGGCAAACAGACGCGATGTTTCTGTGACGTGCGCGACACGGTTGAAGCGTTGACCCGGCTGATGGATACGGAGCGCGCCGTTGGCGAAGTTACGAACGTGGGCAGCACGGAAGAAATTACGATTGAAAATCTTGCCCAACGCGTGAAAGAGCGGACCAAGAGCACGTCGGTCATCGAATATGTGCCATACGATAAGGCGTACGAGCCGGGCTTCGAGGACATGATGCGGCGAGTGCCGTCAGTGGAAAAACTATACGCTCTGACTGGGTTCCGTCCAGCGACGCAGTTGACGGAAATTATCGATCGGGTGACTTTATCGTTTCAGGCCAACCAGGCACGAGCTTCGGAATTCCAACCGCAAGCAAAGGCCAACGCCGCCCGGCAGGGCAGCGACCTTTTGTCGTAGACTGTTCTCCCGGTAAGCAACGAAAATAAATCCAGCATGAAATCGACCACTACACTTTCGGTTCTGGTGCCGGTCTACAACGAAGAACATCTGGTCGCAGCGAGTTTGGAGCGCCTGACGTGTCTGGCGGATTCGCAATTGCTGGAGCGCGTTCAGATCATTGTGGTGGATGATGGCTCTTCGGATCAGACGGGCGCAGTGATTTCGCGATTCAAGGAACTGATAGGGCAACGACCGCTGGAGAAATTGACCTGGCTGTTCATCCGGCACGAAAAAAACAAGGGCAAGGCCGCGGCGATCCATACGGCGTTATCCGCGGCGAGAGAAGAGCTGACGGTGATCCATGACGCCGACCTCGAATATCATCCCGCCGACCTGGTGAAGATGGTGGCGGTGTTCCTGTCGGAACAGGCCGATGCAGTGTTCGGTTCGCGATTTTTGGCCAGCGAGTACCGGCGGGTGCTTTTTTTTCGACATGAAATCGGCAACCGGTTTCTGACCCTGCTGTGCAACCTGGTTTCAGATCTGAATCTAAGCGACATGGAAACCTGCTACAAAATGGTGCGCACCACGTTGCTGAAGAGTATCCCGCTGACTGGACAAGGCTTCGAGCTGGAGCCGGAAATTACTATCAAACTCGCAAAACGGGGCGCCCGAATTTTCGAGGTCCCGATTCGGTACTCTGGAAGAACGTATCAGGAAGGAAAAAAAATCGGGTGGACAGATGGGGTGCGCGCCGTAACCGCGATATTGCGATTTTCGTGGTCGGATGAAATCTATGTGCAAGACAAATACGGCAGCCAGATACTGGGACGCCTGAATCGTGCTCCGCGATTCACGGCTTGGATGGCCGACACCATACGGCCGTATGTGAGGCAGAGGGTGTTGGAGATAGGCGCGGGGACAGGTAATCTTACCGCTCAGTTAATTCCTCGGATTTTATATTGGGCAACGGACATTAACCCGTTATACCTGATGTACCTGGAGAACGTAGGACGCAACCGTCCGTATATGAGGGTGGGCTTTACCGACGCTGAAAAGGGCGATTCGTACCCGCCAAATCAGAAATTCGACACGGTGATCTGCCTGAATGTGGTCGAGCATCTGGTGGACGACCGAGGCGCTTTGGGAAATATTCGAGCAGCGCTCGAAGATGGTGGGCGAGCGATTATTCTGGTCCCGTGTGGGCCGGGCCTGTACGGGACGCTGGACGAAGTTCTGGGCCACCAGCGCAGGTATACACGCAAAAGTTTGGCAGAGCTGATTTCGAATGCCGAGCTGACACTAGAGAGTATGCTGGAATTTAACAGGGTGGGAGTGATCGTTTGGTGGTTGAACGGCAAGATACTGCGGCGGCGAACGTTTGGCTTGGGCCAAATCGTGGCGCTCAACCTTTTTACCCCGGTTTTCCGGCTGATCGACAACCTACTGCCATGGGCGGCGCTTTCGCTTATCGCCGTGGCGAGGAAATCGCCAGAGTCGGACTTGCGTAGAGATTCGGGGCGCGACCCGACGAATGCGAGCCATGAACAGCGCCATCCAATAACATGAGAACCGCGGCCCCGAAACGGCCCGGGAGCGAGCCCGCCGCCGCGAGGCGAAATATTCCTTATCAACGAATCCTGCTGGTGTGCTTTTTTCTGGCGCTGCCGGTTGTAAACCCAATCGTACATGGCGACGGAGTGGGCTACTACGCTTATGCGCGCGCCGCCTTAATACAGCACAATTTGCGTTTTGAAGAAGATTGGCGGCACGCTAACAAATATTTCGCGATTTCCAGACTTCAAGGCAACGAAGAGCTGAAACCCAATCAATACACGGTCACGGGGCATGTCGAAAATCATTTCACAGTTGGGCCCGCCATGTTATGGGCGCCATTCTTGATTGTTGCGCATGACCTGGTTTTGACATGGAACGCCCTGGGCGGGCATATTGCAGCGGACGGGTTTTCGAAACCGTACTTGATTGCCATGGCGGTCGGAACGGCTGTTTACGGTTTTTTAGGGCTGTTATTTTCTTTCTTGCTGGCAAGGAAATATGTGCGGGATCGCTGGGCATTCCTGGCGACTATGGGAATCTGGTTAGCCAGTTCTCTGCCGGTATACATGTATTTCAATCCATCGTGGTCGCATGCCCATTCCGCATTCGCGGTGGCGTTATTCCTCTGGTACTGGGAACGAACTCGAGAATCGCGCACGATTTGGCAATGGGCTTTGCTCGGACTGGCGGGCGGGTTGATGGTGGCGGTTTATTTCCCAAATGGAGTTTTCCTCCTATTGCCGATGGTAGAGGCGTTGGTCGCTCACCACACAGCCGGTAAAACAGAGCATTGGTGGAGTGCGCAGAATCAACTGTTCGTCCGGGAAGCAGCGTTCTTATGTTCAATCGTACTCACATTGCTGCCGACACTGATTACGCGGAGAATCATTTACGGAGGATCATTTCGATTCGGCGCATATACAGATTATCCGTGGGATTGGAAAGCGCCGCACTGGCGCGAACTGCTATTTTCCGCCAATCACGGTGCGTTGAGCTGGACGCCTATTCTGGCATTGGCTCTGGCGGGGTTGTTTGTGCCGTACGGGAAAGAAAACAGGGTAGTGGCGGGATATCTTGCCGCGGGAGCGGCCGCCTTTTATTACGTAATCGCGTGCTACCCATATTGGGACGGGATGGCCTCATTCGGGAACCGCTTTCTTATATCGCTTACGCCGGTGTTTGTCTTCGGACTTGCGGTGTTTTTTGAGCATTGCAGCAAGTATTTCCGCGACAGCGGGCGCGCATTTGTCGCTGCCGCCGGGTTGGTAGCCGCGCTATCGGCCTGGAATGCCGGGTTTATATTTCAATGGGGCGAGCACCTGGTACCTGTTCGCGGAGCAATTTCATTCCGCGAAATGATCCACAATCAGATTTTTGTTGTGCCGCGCGATCTTGCGGGGCATCTGCGCGCGTATCTCTTCAGGCGCAAGGATGAAATGCGTGGGATCGAAGAGCGGGACATCGATCAAATGAGAAATGCGCCGACGCTATGAACATGCCGGTTGCCGATGCGACGTGCACGAGCATTTGTCCTCGAGCGGATGAGAAAATCGGGTGCCGCCAAAGTCTGTCTGATACGCTGATGATAGAAGTGCCGCTCTTTTTGTGGCGGCCACGCAAAGAACTCTTGAGCATGCAGATCGAGAAAACATGGCTTCCGTGACCACTTCGCCGCCAGCTGTGCCGCCGCTTGCAGCGCCAGGCCATGCACCAACAACGGTGCGTATTGAGCCGCCGCACGGGTGGCTGGAGCTGCGGCTTGGCGAAGTGTGGCAATACCGCGAACTGCTGTATTTTTTCGTGTGGCGGGACGTCAAAATTCGATACAAACAGACGGCGATCGGCGTGGTGTGGGTGGTGCTGCAGCCGCTGCTGACCATGCTGGTGTTCACGCTGTTTTTTGGGCGGCTGGCCAAGTTGCCGTCGCTGGGTTTGCCCTATCCCATCTTCTATTTTGCGGCTGTGGTGCCCTGGATGTATTTCGCAAGCGCGCTGCAAAATTGCACGAATGTGGTGGTCGACAATCAGCGGGTTATCACCAAGGTATTTTTTCCGAGGCTGATTCTTCCGATTTCAGCGGTGCTTTCAGGGCTGGTCGACTTCGCTATCGGGTTTGTGGTGCTGGTGATTTTTACCTTGGCCTATGGGATTCATCCGACGCTAGCGGCGTTGTGGCTGCCAATTTTGCTGCTTCTGGCGGTGATGACTGCGTTGGGAGTGGGATTGTGGACTTCGGCGTTGAACGCGCTGTATCGCGACGTGCGCTACGTGATTCCCTTTCTGGTGCAATTCTGGATGCTGGCTTCGCCGGTGGCGTATCCGAGCGCGTTGGTGCCGGCGCGCTGGCGATGGCTGTATGGATTAAATCCAATGGCAGGCGTCATCGATGGATTTCGCTGGGCGATGACGGGCCATGGGCAAGCACCAAGCGTACTGTTGCTGGCTTCTGCGACCGGTGTAGCCTGCTTGCTGATCGGCGGACTATTTTTCTTCCAGCGGATGGAAGGCGAGATCGCCGACCGGGTGTAAGGCCTCAGCGTGTTAGAAAGCCGGGCGCTGCCGGCTTCCAGCTTCCAGCTGAAAATAATTCACCATTGAACGCCAGGATACAGGCTGGGAATGCGGAAGCCACGATAGATGTTTTGGCCCGTTACGTTCATCTGCCAAACGGTTTGAGGTGGAGTGGTCTTGGTAACTTCGAAAATGTTGCCCTGAAGCGTACCTTTGTTTGTGCCTGTTGTGGTTGGTGCGCACTCGTCAAATTCCACGTTGCCGTTGGCGAGAAGGCGGGCTGATCCGCCGAAGATGGAGAACAAGGGATCCAGGTCATCCACCCATTTGATCGTTGCGGTCTTGGCGGTTTCATCCAATTCCAGGATCGGCACACGGCTTTCGCACGGGATTGTTGTTCCGCAAACCGTGCCACTGGAATCTAGGACACGTTGATTGCCGTTGTCGAACATCAGCATCTGGAAAAGACCGGAGCTATTCGGACTGATGATATTGATATCATGCTCGGCGTAAAACCAGTCCTGAGGATCCGTGCCGCCCTGCAACGTGAAATCGCCCTGGTAGCCAAGCTTCCACAATATGTCGCCGTTGCCCTGCCCATCGTTATAATCGATTTTCACGACCCAGTCCTGATGCCGGACTGAAATGATCAAAGCCTTGTCGTCTGGGGAATAGACGATGCCGTTGGTGTGAGTCCAATCGGGAAAGAAAATGGGGTGGCGGTTCAAGTCAAGATGGTCGAACTCTGACCATATCCATACCGGTTTGCGATTCTCATCCAGGTCGATGACAACATCACCTGTCACGTTAACAGGATTGGGAAATCCGATCAGACCGGTCTCTGCTTTGACTTCAGCGGCGAGAACGATGATATGGCCGTTGGGTAGGGCGACGAAATCATGGTGGGTGCCTACAACCGTTATGTTGCAGCCGGGACAGGTAGCCAATCCCAGGGCCTTGTTCAGATCGCCAACGTTCATTTTCCAGATGAGTTTTCCCGTGAGATCGACTTCGAGCAAGGTCGAGTTCGCTCCGTCGGGCGCGCCCAAGCTTACGTTCATCAGAAAATTTCCATTGGGCAGCATCTTGACAGGGTTGGCGATGAAGCCTTCAGCCAGGCCCGTATCGTAGGTCCATATGACATCTCCAGCCAAATCTGTGACCACGACAGCGCGTTGGGCCTTGCCACCTGCCAGATCGAGCAACTCGACTCCGGCCTGCGGCGTTGCGCCTGTTGCCGTGGTGGTAACGACATTCGGCAGGTTTGCCACCGGGATGTCTCCGGTTGTGAACGAGTGATCTACGTCATCGAACTCGCTGCCGTCAGCAAACGTCAGGACGGCCCGCATATGATAAACGGTGTTGAGCCGCATACCCGCGACAAGGATGCTGACCGCACCGCCTCCGGACGGAGTGGGTTGTTGCCAGGTGGTGAGACCATAGGTCGTATCGGGACCAAACTGGATACTAACGTTTGCCGATGAGGGTGGGGTGATAGTGTACTTCGCCACCTGGACATTGGTGGTGGGACCGACGACCCCTGCCGCGACAATGTTTACAGAAGCAGACGCCGACTTGGTAGGGTCTCGCTTGCTTGCGGCGGTAACGGTGGCTGTGGAATTGGTGGTTACGGCGGGAGCCGTGTAGTTGCCTGATGAGTCGATGGTCCCGACAGTGGAATTGCCGCCGGGCATGCCATTGACGGACCAATCTACGGACGAGCCGCCGGTGACGTTAGCAGTAAATTGTGTAACCTGCCCGGCGCCGACAACCGCCGACTGCGGAGAGACGGCGACGCTCACCACCTGTATGCCGCCTCCACCGCAACCGAAAGAGAAGACACCTATACACACCGCTACACAAACCCAAGAGAAATGTTTTCGCATTGTTAGAACCTGTCGACGGCCCAGACAGTAATAACACAAATACTTGAGAAAAGTCTTCCTCGCAAGGGATTCGGAGGGTATGGGCGTCCTGAATAGCATAAAATGAGATGCTTATGGGTCGAGCAGCCATTGTCGGCGAAGGTTTGGGCAAGAGCTACCGGCGAGGTGTCGAGCAGAGTTCCGGCCTGAGACACTCGCTGGACCGGCTATTACGCTCGCCAATGTCCGCGTTTCGGCGGCAAAAACAGGAATCATTCTGGGCGCTGAAAGATGTGTCGGTGGAGGTAGGGGAAGGCGAGGTTCTCGGGCTGATTGGCCGAAATGGGGCTGGCAAGACCACACTCCTGAAGATCTTGTCGCGCATCACGCGGCCAACGAGTGGCTGGGCGGAGATTCATGGCCGGGTGGGCAGTTTGCTCGAAGTGGGCACTGGTTTTCATCCGGAGCTGACGGGAAGGGAAAATACTTTCCTGAGCGGAGCGATACTGGGGATGGGCAAGAGGGAGACCTCCCGAAAATTCGACGAAATAGTAGCGTTCGCGGAGTTAGAGAAATTTATTGACACACCTGTGAAACACTATTCAAGTGGCATGTACGTGCGACTGGCGTTTGCTGTAGCCGCGCATCTGGATCCGGAAATACTCCTCGTGGATGAAGTCTTGGCGGTTGGAGACATAAACTTTCAGAAAAAATGTTTGGGAAAAATGGGGGATGTCGCGCGAGCGGGTAGAACGGTAATGTTGGTCAGCCACCAACTGAACCAGATCAGGCGATTGTGCGACCGGGTGGTCTGGGTGGAGAACGGTATGGTGGAAAAAAATGGACCCTCGCATGAAGTTGTAACCGCCTACGAAAGTGCCATGGCCGGACGTGATCCCAGTGGAGCGGGAAGCTCGACAGGTCGATCAAACGGAGTGCGTTTCATGAAATGGGAGATCGATGAATCAGCAGCCAACGAGCCACACACCTTGACCTCCACGAGCACTGTTACCGTCAAAATCACCGTAGATATAGATCGGCCCATCAAAGCGGGATTTCATGGGATCTCGTTGCGCAACCAGGATCAACAATTGATCTGGGCATGGGCGACCAGCGAAACTCTACAGCTAGAGGCAGGCCGGCATCAATTCAGGCACATATTTCCAGCGCTTCCGATTCGACCTGGGCCGTACCAGTGGCAAGTGAGTCTGTATGAGGACGGCAGCCTTCTCGAACTGTGGGATTGCGTTCCCGAGATGAATGTAGCGACAGAATTACATACACACCCATTGGACGAATGGACTGGAGTTCTGAATATTCCAACCCGGTTTGAGTGCAACGGAGAATAAATGGTACCGCTAAGCAGCCGCGTGGCCTATAAGATTCGAAGAATGGTGAGAATGCTGGATTCCAAGGAAAGAGAATTTCGACGGGTATGGCCGTTGATCAACAGCGTAGAAGGTCATCTCGTACCTGGTCAAGAACAATGGTTGTTTAACGCGGCGGAATCTTTACCCGATGGCGCCAACATCGTCGAAATTGGTAGCTTCAAGGGCCGTTCCACGTGTTGCCTCGCCTTCGGATGTCGGGGAACCAAGAAACACATTTTCGCGGTTGATTCGTTTAACGGAAACGATTGGGATTTTGCTGAGCGTGATTTTTTCAAGGAATTTCAACACAACATTGAGCGATGTGGTGTAGGAGGTACGGTTGAGCCGGTGGTAGGACTAAGCAGAGAGGTATCGAAGGGTTGGAATACGCCAATACAAATGCTTTTTGTCGATGGCTCTCACCGTTACGAAGATGTCTTGGCCGACTTCGAGGGGTTTTTCCCGCATGTTACCGATGGTGGCTTGGTTGCCTTTCACGACGTCGAAGAAGCGTGGCCTGAGGTGCATGAAGCGTGGCATAAAGTAGTGAAGGATCAGCTCACGCACAAAGGTAATTGCGGCTCCCTGGCATTTGGACGAAAACCGCCGAGTGTGGCGCAAAGGCATCAAAATTCCTTCGAAACCAACTAGCCCGAAGATGGCAAAAGCAAGACGCCTGTTGTTCTATTCTCGCTATGCGTTTTTGCCGCAACTGTATTCTGTGTTTGAAGAGCTTTGCTCCCGGTATGGCCTTCAGGGATACGTGATTGCTCATGAGCGGACCGGCGTGCCAAAAGTCTATTCGCCCTCTGGATATTTGACGTATGAATCGGCGGGATTGACGTCCTTACCGGCCTTTGTGACGGTGATTCCGAAAAACCTGACAGAGGAACAGAAATCCAAGCTGTTAAAAACAAAAATCCAGGAGATCAAACCGGATTTCATATGGGTTCATGAGGAACCGATTGATTTCTTCGTAAATCGGATTTTGGGCTGGTTTCGAAAGCAACACAGGCCGCGGATTGTCGTGTACCTGGCCGAGAATATCTGGCCGAGTCCGGGTGGCTACCGTGAGCGTTGGGCGAGATTTCGCCGTCGCCGTCTATGGCGCAGATATGACGGGGTGCTGGCGTGTGCAACAAAATCCGCGGAATCCATCCGCGCTTATGGAATGCCGTTGAGCGTTCCCATTTCCATCGCCTGGGTGCCAAATTTGCCGCCCCAGAGGCTAAATCAGAATGCGGAAAGATCGTTTCTGCCGGAAAAACAACCAGGTGACTTTATTCTGGGTTTTGCGGGACGTATCACGGCTGCTAAAGGGTGGCGCGTATTATTAGCGACGCTTACGCAGCTTCCAGAGAATTTCAGGTGCCTGATCGCCGGCGGCGGGGACGAAGAGGCGGAGCTACGGCTGTGGTGTGAGGTACCAGCTTTGCGGTCACGCGTTCACTACCTCGGAGTGTTGGACAGGCCCAGCTTGTCGAGTTTCTACCAATCGCTGGACGTCTTTGTCTTGCCGTCGCTTTCCACGCCGCGTTGGACGGAACAATTTGGATTTGTACTGGCTGAAGCAATGGCATGTGGAGTACCGGTTATAGGGTCAAACAGCGGCGCCATCCCTGAGGTGATTGGCGGTTGCGGGATTGTTGTGGAGGAGAATGATTCCAAGGCGCTGTCGCAGGCAATACTTTCTCTCGCAAACGATTTGGAGCTACGACAGCGGTATATCGCGTGCGGACGGGAGCGATTTGAGCGCGAATTCTCAGTGCCGGCCTATGCGGAGAAAGTTGCCGCGCTTCTGAGACTTGGTACTATCGAAACATGAGTTTGATGCAGCGCGTGCGTTCGCGGTTTGGGGCCGGCCGAATCGAACGTATAGTTCAGCCCTACACTCTGGTCGGACCAGAACGGATAAGAAATCTTCACACTCTGGCACTCCGAATCGAATCCGAAGGTATTCCCGGAGACGTTATCGAATGTGGTGTATGCAATGGCGGCACGGCAGCCGTTCTGGCACGTTCGGCTACGCATTCGCGCATAAGCCGAACACTATGGCTGTTTGATTCCTTTCAAGGAATGCCGGAAACGACCGACGTGGATGGGTTGGAAGCTCGGGAATATGTCGGCCAGGTGTTGGGCAGCGCCAAACGAGTCAAGGAATTGCTCCGCAAGGCCGGAGCCAATCTCGATCGAGTGAAAATTGTAGAAGGCTGGTTTCAAGACACTTTTCCAAAGGTTTCTATTTCTCAAATTGCATTACTTAACATCGATGCCGACTGGTATGAGTCCGTCAAATTGTGTCTCGACACATTCTATGACCGCCTCGCACCTGGTGGGTTTGTGTCCATCGATGACTACGGCCATTGGCCAGGTTGTCGCAGAGCTGTTGACGAGTTTTTTGCCACCCGGCAACTACCGTACACTTTGCGAGAGGTCGACTATACCGCGCGATGGTTCCAGAAATTGTGAACGAGCAAGTATCGTGTCCGCTTTGCGGAAGCCCAAACCCCGAGACGAAGCAAGACTTCGAGAGCAACAGGATCATCGATGCGTGGCAGCAAGCCTTTCGAATGCAGGTGTCCGCTGAGTTTCACGGCATTTCGCACTTTCGACTCTTCGAATGCGATGATTGCAAACTGCAATTCTTTGAGCCCGCATCAATTGTGGGGTCTCCGGCCTTGTATGAAAGCCTCGAAAAATTCGACTGGTATTACATCCCGCGGAAATGGGAACACGATGTTGCCTTGGAAGATCTAGAGGTCTGCAAAAATGGGGTAGAAGTTGGATGTGGATTCGGGGAATTCGTGGCGCGGGTTGTCAAAAAAACCCCATCGACCTTTTTTGAAGGCTATGAGAAAAATCCCAGTGCGGTGCAATTTGCCCGCGAAAATGGCATTCCTGTACATCTGATGAATTTGGAAGAGTTAGCGGAATCGCATCAGGGCCAGTATGACGCAGTTTGCGCATTCCAGGTGCTTGAGCATATTGCCGATCCAAAGTCATTTATGAATGCGGCATGCAGACTACTGTGTTCGGGAGGTAGACTAATCCTCGGCCTTCCAAATGCTCAAAGCTTCCTGCGCCACCAATTCAATATTCTCGATATGCCGCCCCACCATGTGACGCGGTGGACCTCCGAGGTGCTTAAACAGGTGGAGTTGTGGTTCCCGCTGAAGATTCGCCGAATTTGTTATGAGCCGTTAGCAAACTATCACGTTGAAGTATACGTCGAAGCCTACTCAGGCATATTGTCGCACGCTGGCGTTGGTGTTGCTGCGGGGATTCGATCTCGACTGGCCCGACTTCTGCGCGCATCGGGGTTACAGCGATTCCTTCGCGGGCAAAGTATCTACGTTTGCTATGAACGGACTTAAGATTACGTTATGAAATACTTGAACCTTGGATGTGGAGCGCGATTTCATCCCGATTGGGTTAACGTCGACTTCGTTTCAAGCGACCCACGCGTACAAAGGTACGATCTGCGCAATGGCATCCCTTATCCGGATGGCACTTTCGATGTGACGTACCACTCGCATGTCTTGGAACACTTCTCCAAAGAAGCGGCAGGCGATTTCCTTCGCGAATGCCGGCGGGTCCTAAGCCGTAACGGGATAAACCGAGTGGTGGTGCCGGACCTGGAGCGAATCGCGCGGATCTACCTGCAGGCATTGGAAGGCTGCCTGGTGGGAGATGCGGTCTGGAAAAATCGCTATGACTGGATTCTGCTGGAGATGTACGACCAGGCGGTGCGTGATGTTTCCGGGGGTGAGATGCTTGCCTATGTAAGAAAAGAGCCGATTCCCGATCGCGAATTCGTGATCGAGCGCATCGGCCGTGAATTCTTCAACATGATCGAGCCGCGCGCCCATCGGAAGAGTTTCCGGACGGGACGCGCAAAGTTAATGGTGATGCGGGACGCATTTTCGCGCAAGCTGGCGAGGCTGATATTCGGCCGCCAACGGATTCGGTCACATGATGTTGGAGTATTCCGAGAGTCCGGGGAGGTACATCGCAACATGTACGACCGGTATTCGCTTTCGCGCGCGCTCCTGGAAGCCGGCTTTGCGTCACCGAGAATCGTTGGACCGGCGGAAAGCGCGATCGAGGGCTGGTCAGGTTTGCACCTCGACACGGAGCCCGACGGCCAGGTGTATAAGCCTGACTCTCTCTACATGGAAGCCAACCGCCCTTGAAAATTACGCACCTTGCTGTTTGCGATGTGGCCGGAGGGGCGGCTCGAGCTGCATACCGGTTGCACAATGGGCTGTGCGGGATTGGGCAGGAGTCGCGGATGCTGGTGCAGGAGCGGCAGAGCTCCGATCCGCGGGTGATTCGATTTCAGCCGCCGGGGAACCCAATCATCAGATTGCGACGCGGGATTAAACGGCGACATCTGGCGCGAACGCAGAGAAATCTGGTGCGTCCGCAAGGCGCCTCGCTATTCAGCGACGACCGCAGCGCGAACAATGCCGATGTGCTTGGGCAAATCCCCCCAAGCGATATATTGAATCTGCATTGGGTGGCGGGATTTATCGATTACCGGGAATTTTTCCGCAAGGTTCCGGGTCGGCAGCGAATGGTATGGACGCTGCACGACATGAATCCATTTACGGGCGGTTGTCATTTCGACGACGGTTGTGGCAAATTCACAGAAGCGTGCGGCGCGTGTCCTCAATTATCTTCATACGATACGGAGGATCTGTCAGCCCAGATATGGTCGCGCAAGCAAAAGGCGTTTTCTTCCCTAAATATAGATGGAATTCATCTGGTGGCGCCGAGCCGGTGGATGCAGGAGGAAGTCAAGAAAAGCACGCTGTTGTCCGGATTCCGATGCTCGGCAATTCCATATGGCCTTGACTCCGACCAGTTCCAACCTCGCGATCAAGCCGCGGCGCGAAAACTACTGGGGATTCCGGCGGCTAGCTCGGTGATACTGTTTCTGGCGGACTGGGCGGGCGAGAAACGAAAAGGATTCGACTTATTGTTGGAAGCGCTCAAACCATTCAGGAATGACCGTCGCGTTTATTTGCTTGCAGCGGGAAGAGAATTGCCCATCCACGACCTGGGAGCGCAATTCATTACGACCGGTTATGTGACCGACGAACAACAATTATCCTGGGTGTACAGCGCCGCTGATGTTTTTGCGCTGCCTTCACTGCAAGACAATTTTCCGAACACTGCGTTGGAAGCAATGGCGTGCGGCACGCCCGTGGTGGGATCAGCAGTGGGAGGAATACCGGAAATTGTGCGGGAAGGTGAAACGGGGTATCTGGTTCCCGCGAATGACGTGGTCGCGTTGAGGGCGGCGATCACTTCCATGCTGGAGAATAAGGATGCACACGCGCGAATGTCGGAGGCTTGCAGGCGAGAGGTAGTAGCGAATTATGGATTGGATGTTCAGGCGCGGCGCTATTTGGAGTTGTATACGGAGTTGGTGCAGAGGAATCAAGATTAAGCTATGTGCATCGGGCGGCCTTAGTGAAGGCAGTAGACGATCAATACCAAAATCCCGTTGCAGTGAGAAATGGCGATCACTAGTGACGCTTGCACCCGCAAGCGCTTGGCTGAGCAAGAGGGGTATGGTCTGCTATATACGAGGATAATGAGGGCGAGAATGTTGCGATGGCATAGGAAGGCTCTGGTGGGGCGAGCCGATCGGGGGAATTGGGCGTTGGCGCTGGTGTTAGCCGGCTGCTTCCTGGGCGTCGCGAATATCGGGAGTGCAAAGGAAAGCGGAGCGAGAAATTTGGAACGAAGGCAAGAGCAGGAAAGCCAGGGAGTGATCCGGTTCATACAGGAGCCGGATGCAGCGCCGGAGCTTTCGGTGAAGGGGATGGACGGGAAGGACGTGAGCCTGACGGCGATGCGAGGGAAAGTCGTGTTGTTAAACTTTTGGGCCACGTGGTGCGGGCCGTGCC
The DNA here is from genome assembly GCA_038238965.1 of Candidatus Acidiferrales bacterium. Lineage (GTDB taxonomy): Bacteria > Acidobacteriota > Terriglobia > Acidiferrales > UBA7541 > Acidiferrum. The sequence goes on from JBBSFG010000001.1 coordinate 64,572, forward strand.
GCATGGAAGTCCCGGACCTGGTGGAGCTTCAGAAGAAATATCCGGAGCGGCTGCAAGTGATCGGGGTGGTAGTCGATGACGAGGATCAAGAAGCGGTGCGGAGTTTCGCGAAGCGCTATTCGATGAACTACCCGATTGCGATGGCGACGAATGAAATGCGCTTCAGGTTTGGTGGCGTTCCGGCGCTGCCGACGACTTTTGTTATCGATACCCAGGGCCGGGTGGTACAGAAACATGTCGGGCTGCTTGATCCCATGCTTTACGAGACGGAGGTTCGCGCGTTGCTGGGTTTGCCGATCGACGCGCGGGTGGAGACTTTTCAGGATACGGGCGAAGTTTTTCTGGCGCATGCGAACCGCGCCAGCGAGCTGCCCGGCGTGGACCTGAGTGGCCTTATTCTAGAGAAGAAAAACGCGGCGCTGCACCGCATGAATGAGGAAACGTGCACGTGCGGATGCAAGTACACGCTGGCGCAATGCCGGATTTATGACTCCGCCTGCCACGTAAGCAGAGAGCGCACGGCTAACATCGTGGCGGAGACAGCCGCTGGTACTGCGCCGTCGTCCGCGCCAAAGGAAAATGCCGTACCCGCTCAAGCAGCTTCGCCTGCCGCTCGACCCCAGTAAATGGCTCTGGCCGCCAAGATTGTTTTTATTGCAGCACTGCTGCTGTGCTTGAGCGGATGGATTTCGCCGCCGGTAGCATTGACGGCAGGAATTATTTTTGGGCTGAGCGTGCGCCATCCCTACGCGGATCAGAGCCGCCGCGTGGCGAAGGTTTTGCTGCAGGCGTCAGTGGTTGCGCTGGGCTTTGGGATGAATCTGCACGAGGTGTTGAAAGCCGGCCGCAGCGGCTTCGTCTACACCGCGCTGGGAATTCTCTTTACGTTGGCCGCGGGCATGGCGCTGGGCAAGATTCTGCGAATCAGCGGAAATGCTTCGTACCTAATCACAGCGGGGACGGCCATTTGCGGCGGGAGCGCCATCGCGGCTATCGGGCCGATATTACACGCGGATGACGAGGAAATGGCGGTTTCCCTCGGCACCATTTTTATTTTGAACTCGATCGCATTGCTTACATTTCCCGCCATAGGGAACGCGCTGCACCTGGCGCAATCACAATTTGGACTATGGGCGGCGCTGGCAATCCACGACACCAGCTCGGTGGTGGGAGCGGCGGCCAAGTATGGAAAGGAAGCGCTGGTGATAGGGACGACAGTGAAACTGGCGCGCGCCCTGTGGATTGTGCCGCTGGCGCTGGGGACCGCGGCGGTGAAGCGCAGCAAGACCAAAGTGCCCTGGCCGTGGTTCATTTTGTTTTTCTGCCTGGCCGCGGTGGCTAACACTTACGTTGAGGCGCTGGCACATTTCGACGGCTGGGCGTCCAGTGCCGGGCGACTGGGGCTTACGGCGACGCTTTTTCTGATCGGCAGCGGTATTTCGGTTGCCACGGTGAAGGGCGTGGGTTGGAGACCGCTTTTGCAGGGCGTGGTGTTGTGGATACTGGTCGCATCGACGACCCTGTACCTGATTTGCGTGCGAATCATTTCGTATTGATGGGGAAACGATTGTCGCGATTACGAGCAGGTTAGTACCGGCGAGGCTTGCGACATGGAATCGCGGAGACTACACTCTGACGTTTGAATCGTTCACGCTGGCGAATCTCGATTTTTACATGGAGGGATTTATGAATCGACGTGTACTGTTTTTCGTGGTGGCACTGGTGGCGAGCGGATTTTTCGTGGCGCACGGAGCCTTTTCCCAAGCTCCGCCACAGGTGACGCGGCGGGCCATCAATCTCGCCGACGACAATCCGAAGCTGCCTTTCAGCGGGGGGATTTTAGCGGGGAATACGCTTTACCTTTCAGGACGCATCGGTATCGATTCCAAAACAGGAAAAGCACCGGCAGAGATCGATGGAGAGATTCGACTATTGCTGGATCATGTCAAGGCCACGCTTACGGAGGCAGGATTTACGATGGATGATCTGGTGTATGTGCAAGTGGCATGCACTGACCTAGGCTTGTATGACAAGTTTAACGCCGCTTACCGCAGCTATTTCAGCGGGAAGGATTTCCCAGCACGTGAGTTTATCGGGGTGGCGTCGCTGCTGAGGGGCGGACATTTTGAGCTGCAGGCGATAGGGGTAAAAAAATAACCTGCCTGCTTGCCCATATGACGTCACGTTGTTAGCCAATTAGTGGGCTTACGACCTCTTATTGGCACATCATCCGCGGCAGTCTGTGCGCAGTTAGTACTAACTCCTTTTAAAACATAGCAATGCGGTTAGCGTTTTTTTAGTCTGAAGTGGTGCGCGCCCTGCAATTTCTTCCGGGGCAAACACCGCGATGCTACGAATAACAATTGAACAGAGTACCGGGAAAATCAACCTCACGATTGAGGGGAAGCTTGCTGGTCCGTGGGTGGGAGCTCTGGAGCAGAGCTGGACAGACCTGCGAAGAAACTCCGCAGACCAGAGTCTAAGCGTGAACCTGTGCGGCGTCAGCTTTATCGACGCGGCGGGCAAAGCGTTACTGAAGGCCATTCACAGCGAGGGTGGCAAGCTGGTAGCCGAGGGATGTCTGAACCAGGCTATTGTGCGTGAAATAACCGCGGAAGAAAACGCGACCGCAGACAAAAACCAGACCAGGAATTCGAAGCGTACGCCAATCATTTTTTATGTTTTATTGTTCGGGTTCACGGCCGCCGGTGTAAATCAGCTTCGAGCCCAAACGACGGATAGTCGCGCGCTTCCTGCAAATCCTCCAACACAGGTCCTGCGGCTGACTCTTGACCAAGCAGTTGGCTTGGCATTGAAGCAAAACACGACGGCGCAGATTGCGGTGATTCAAGCTGCGGAAGCCGTCCAAGACAAGAACGTGGCTCGAGCCGCATTGCTGCCTCAGGCCAATCTGGACGCCAGCGACTCGATACGGCGCACGAACCTCGAAGCCAATTTGGGCGTTCGAATCCCAGGATTTCCTCAGCACGTGGGACCGCTCCAGGTATTTCAGGCGGGCCCTTCGTTTTCGGCGCCGATTTTTGATTTGACGTTGTGGCGCCGCTATCAGGCGCAACGGTCGATTGCCAACGCGGCGAAAGCGACAAGCCTTTCGACGCGGGAGCAGGTGATTCTGCTGGTGGTGTCGCAATACATCGGAACGCTCCGTGCTGTGGCTACGGTGCAAGCGGCGGGTTCTCGAGTGGACCTGGCGCAAGCGCTTTATAACCAAGCGACGGATTTGCAGAAAGAAGGGGTAGGCACGGGAATCGACACGCTGCGGTCCAATGTGGAACTGCAAAACGAGAAGCAAAGACTGCTGGAAGCGGAAGCGGAACGCGACACTTCGCTGTTTGCGTTGAGCCGACTTTTGAATCTTGCTCCCAGACAGGCGATTGAACTGGGCGACTCGCTGAGCTATTTCGAAACACCGCAGCCCGAAGTGGAACAAAGCATTGACGAAGCGCTGTCGGAGCGCCAAGAGTGGAAGGCGCTAAACGACCAGATTAAGGCCGCCGAATCGCAGAAGAAGCAGGCGTGGGACACACGGCTGCCAGCGTTGCACGTGGACGGCGAATGGGCCTATCAGGGAACGCGGCTGAACAACGGGATTCCAACCTACAACTACGAAGTAGCGCTGAGCATGCCGCTGTTTACTGGCGGACGCATCCGGGCGGAGACGGTCAGGGCGGAGCTGGAAATACGCAGACTGCAGGAGCAGCAAGCGGACTTGCGGAATGAGATCGGGTTGGACGTAAAGAACGCGCTGATCAATCTGACGTCGGCGCGCAACCAGGTGCAGGTGGCGAATCTGGGCGTGAAGTTGTCCAGAGAGGAAGTGGATCAGGCGCGAGACCGCTTCCGCGCGGGAGTGGCCAACAATATTGAAGTAATTCAGGCGCAGGATTCGCTGGCGCGCGCGAACGACAACCAGATCGCGGCGCTTTACCGGTTTAACCAGGCGAGAGCGGATCTGGCGCGATCCGTGGGACAGATGGAGCGGGTGTACGCGAAGTAAGGACGGATGAAGACCGATGAGCATTGAAATCGAAGTCGGGCTAGAGAACGCAGCGAGAGTTCCGAGAGCGAAGGTGGAGGATCTTCCGCTCGCGGAAGATCCAAAAGGACTCAAAAATCCAAAGGTGCAGCGGTTGCTGATGTTGGGCGGAGCTGTGGTGCTGGCGGTAGTGGTCGGGCTGTTCCTCTATTACCGCAATCGCGAGTCGACGGACGACGCGCAGGTGGACGGGCACATCACTCCGATCGCGGCGAAGATTTCCGGCCGCATCGCGGAAGTGGTGGTGCGTGACAATGAGCCGGTGAAGGCCGGCCAGGTATTGGTGAAGATCGATCCGCGCGATTATCAGGCAGCGTTGGATAACGCCGAAGCGGCGCTGGCGCTTGCAGAAAGCGAAGCGCAGTCGGCTAAGGTGGACGTTCCGCGCACGCGAGAAAACGTGGCGAGTGGAACTTCCAACGCGGGCGCGGGATTGCTGGGCGCGGAAGCGGACTTGGCGCAAGCGCAAGCGGCATATTCGCAAGCGCAAAATTCGGACTTGGCCTTCGCGCAGGCCAATGTGGAAAAAGCCCGCGCCAACGCGCAACTGGCGCAAGCCGACCTGGAACGCTACCGGCCGCTGATGGACAAAGGAGAAATTTCGAAGCAGCAGTTCGACGCCGCGAAAGCCAACGCGGAAGCGTCGGCCAGCGTGCTGAAAGCGGAGCAGGAAAAAATCGCACAAGCGCAAAGCAATATTGAAATCGCCAAAGCCCAATTGAACGCTGCGAAAGCGCGAGTGGAGCAGGCGCGCGCGGGAGTTTCTTCGGCGCGCGCGGACATCCAGCAAGTGAACATGCGGACCGCGGATGTGCAGGGAAAACTGGCGAAGGTTGACCAGGCACGCGCCATGGTAGAAGCGGCGCAGCTGAATTTGAGCTACACGCAGGTCGTAGCGCCGCGGGATGGAGTGGTGACACACAAGCAGGTGGAGCCGGGACAGATCGCGCAGGCCGGACAGGGATTGTTAGTAGTTGTTCCACTGCAGGACGTGTGGGTTACGGCCAACTTCAAAGAGACGCAATTGAAAAAGATGCACGCGGGACAAAAAGCGGAAGTAAAGGTGGACACCTACGGGAAAACGTTCAGCGGGCATGTAGACTCCATCGCCGGAGCGACTGGCGCGGTGCTGAGTTTGCTGCCGCCGGAGAATGCTACGGGCAACTACGTAAAAGTGGTGCAGCGCATTCCTGTGAAAGTGATCGTGGATCCGATTCCGGAACAGAAAGCGATTTTACGGCCGGGAATGAATGTGGATGTAACGGTAATTACCGATTAGCGATTCGGGACTGGTTCCGTGGCAGCGAAAAGGATTCAGCGGTTAGCGAAGCGAATGCGTGAAAAGATCTTATCGAAATTGCGAATGCCAGACGGCTCGATCAACCCATGGGTGATCGCCATTACGGTTACGCTGGCTACGTTCATGGAGGTGCTGGATACCTCGATCGCGAACGTGGCGCTACCGCACATCGCGGGCAATTTGTCGGCGGGTTCGGATGAATCCACCTGGGTGCTGACATCGTACTTAGTATCGAATGCGATTGTGCTGCCGCTGTCGGGCTGGTTTTCGAGCTTGATAGGGCGCAAACGGTTCTATATGTCGTGCGTAGCGCTGTTTACGGTGAGTTCGTTCCTGTGTGGGCTGGCGCCAAGCCTGGGCGTACTGGTGTTCTTCCGCATTTTGCAGGGCGCTGGCGGAGGCGGGTTGCAGCCGAGCGAGCAGGCCATCCTGAACGATACGTTTTCGTACGAAAAACGAGGTATGGCGTTCGCTGTGTATGGGTTGGCGGTCGTGGTGGCGCCGACGATCGGGCCGTGGCTGGGCGGATGGATCACGGATAGCTTTTCGTGGCGCTGGATTTTCTATATCAACGTGCCGGTGGGGATTATTTCTTTGCTGCTGACGAGTTGGCTGGTGACCGATCCGCCGCATATGAAGCGCGCGAGCGTGAAGAGCGGATTCCGGATCGACTACATCGGTATCGGTTTGATCAGCCTGGGGTTAGGCAGCATGCAGATCATTCTGGACAAGGGCCAGCGCGACGATTGGTTCTCGTCGAATTTCATCCGGGTATTTTTCGGGCTGATGCTGGTAGGGATTATCTCCGGGATTATCTGGGAGCTGCGGCAGAAGGAGCCGGTGGTGGATTTGCGGATGCTAAAAGAGCGGAATTTTGCGATTTCGACGCTGGCGATGTTCTTTCTGGGGTTCGTCTTGTACTCGAGTACCGTGCTGATTCCGCAACTTTTACAGCAACTGCTGGGCTATTCAGCCGAGATGGCGGGCAAGGCGCTTTCGCCGGGTGGAGCGGTGATCATGTGCATGATGCCCATAGTGGGCCTGCTGGTGTCCAGGGTGGATACACGCATCCTTATTACGTTTGGGTGCATCGTATCGGCTTCCGCTCTATTTGTAATGGCTGGCTGGGACCTGGGCCTGGACTACGGGCATGCGGTACGCGCGCGCATGCTGCAGAGTTTCGGGCTGGCATTCCTGTTTATCCCTATTAACGTGGCGGCGTTTGCCTACGTGCCGCGAGACAAGACCAACATGGGGACGGGCATCATCAATCTGGCCAGAAACATCGGGGCCAGCGTGGGGATCGCCACGGTAACGACCATGCTGCAGCGGCGGGCGCAGTTCCACCAGGCGCAACTGATGGACCGGGTGAACGACTACAGCTCGGCGTACCGGAACATGTTAAGCGGTTTGCAGACGAAATTGGTTGTGGCGGGATCGAGCATGGCGCACGCGACGCAGCAGGCGCAGACGATGATTTACAACACGGTGCAACGGCAAGCGGCGATGATGGCGTTTGTCGACAACTTCAAAATGCTGGGCGTGGTGTTCTTCGCGGTGATCCCGGTACTGCTGTTGATGAGAAAACCGCGAGTGCCGGCCGGCGGCGTGCCGGTGCACTAAGCACGAGATTTTTGAGAGGCGAAGAAAGAAATTCTATTGAATGGGGGTATGAGATGGCCACACAAACGGTGACACCAACGGCAACACTGGCAAACGCGCAATTGGCGGGCGCGGAGTGGAACGAACAGAAGTTGATAAGCGCGGGGCAACGAGGCGACTCGCAAGCGGTCGAGGCGTTGTTTCGGCGCTACCAGCGACCGCTATTCCAGACCGCGCTGCGCGTGCTCGGAAATGCCGAGGACGCAGAGGACGCGTTGCAGGATGGGTTGTTGTCGGCGTACCGCAACCTGAAGCGGTTTGAAGGGCGCTCGCAATTTTCCACCTGGCTGACGCGCATCGTGATCAATGCGGCGCTAATGCGGCGGAGGAGTGCCAAGGCTCGCCCGGCGGTATCGCTGGACGAAACGCCTCGTGAGGATGAGTTGCCGGCGTCGGAGCGGTTTGCCGACCGGGGACCAAATCCGGAGCAGGTGGCGGCGAGCACGGAACTGCGGGAGATTATCAGCGAAAACCTGGACGAGCTGTCGCCGCTGCTGCGCACCGCGTTTGTTTTGCGCGACGTGCAGGGATACTCCACCGGCGAAGCAGCGAAGAAACTGGGCGTGACGGAAAACACGTTGAAGGCGCGGTTGTGGCGGGCGCGGCACCAGTTGGCGGAACGGCTGGGCCGGCGGCTACGGCGCATCAAGGCCGACGTGACCGGAGGAGACGGGGAAGGCCCGGCGATGATGGGCGGGGAGGCTTGCAGCTACTGCTGAAAGGCGTATCTCAACACGCTTATAGGGTCCGGCTTCTTGCCGGCCTTTTTGCTGGTCGTCAGGTCTTCGATAGAACTGCGCACGACTAAGCCAGGGCCGCGGGGGGGATACGATGTGCCAGGGCTTTTCAGAAACGCAGAATACTTGACAACGCTTCGCGAGTACGATAACAACGGCGGAAGGATAGAATCGCTTCCGGTAGCGGCCCGCGCGACTGGACGGGTTCGAGTCCGCATTCACTTTCGGGGAGGACAGCATGGATTTCGAGAAGGATAATTTCGAGGAAGACAACGAACTGGCGCCCCTGGAAGAGGAAGAGGCCGGGGACGTGGAGGAAGTGACTATAACCGAGGTTGACGAATTGGGTTCGGACGACGATGAGCCCATACCTCCCAAGCGTGGTTCGGGCGAACCGCAACGGGCGTCCTCGGGCGCTTCCCCATCCCGCAAAAAGGCGGCTCTCAAACCGGCCCAAAAGGCCACAGTGAAGAAAGCCAAGACTTCCGCCAAGAAACCTGCGGCCAAAAAATCAGGCGTTAAAAAATCGAGCGGGAAGAAAAAAGCGAAAAAGCCGGCCCGGAAGGCGGCAGGCGGCAAGAAGAAGCGGCGTTAACCGCGTCGCATGGAGGCCAGTTGCCGCTGATTTATCGGCAAAAGACCTGGGGAACTTTCGGGCCTTGATCCTTTTTTGGATACCATCTACCCGCGCTTATTCCCAAAATCGATTCCTTTCTCGAACCACATCGGGACATTCTCTCTCGGCTTGGGAATTTTTCGGGCCCGCGGACCTCTCGAAATGGTAATCTGTCTTGCCTCTTCGGTTAAGTACCGCTAGCATTACCGCGCATGCCAAAGGCATTAGAGCAGATCCGGCGGATGCGTGGCGGGGCACAATCTCACTTGATGCGCTGCACGGACGGCCACTACTACGTGGTGAAGTTCCAAAATAATCCACAGCATCGGAGAATATTGGTCAACGAACTGCTGGGTACCAGGCTGGCTGCGCGCTTGGGGTTGCCCACTGTGCCGGTGGCGATTATCGACGTGCCGGAGGAACTGATTCGCCTGACGCCCGAACTGGCCATGGAGCATCCACGCAGCAGGGTTGCCTGCCTGCCTGGAGCGCAGTTCGGCTCGCGATATCCGGGCGATCCCCGGCGCTTGACGCTGCACGATTTTCTGCCCGACCAGCAGTTGTGGGAGGTTGAAAATCTGCACGACTTCGCCGGCATGTTGGTTTTCGACAAATGGACGTGCAACACCAATGGGCGGCAAACGCTGTTCCTGAATGCACGGGAAACCTCGGGAGACCAGCCTCGCGCGGGATACCGCACCATCATGATCGACCAGGGTTTCTGTTTCAGCGCCGGAGACTGGAGATTCCCAGACGCTCCGCTGCGCGGTCTATACGCCCGCAATCTCGTCTATGAAGGCGTTACCGGCATGGAATCCTTCGGGCCATGGCTGGAACGCCTTGAAAAGCGTATTACCGAGCGCGTTCTGGACGACGCCAGTCGCGATATTCCCTCGGAATGGTATGAAGACGACTATGACGAATTACTGAGGTTGTTAGAACAGATTTACCGCCGCCGGACACGAGTGCCCGAACTGCTGCTTGATGCCAAACGATGCAACCGGCAGCCTTTTCCCAACTGGGTATAGCCATGACTGAATCTGTTTCCGAATCGATGCCCGCTGCTGCTTCCCGCGACGAAAGTGTCTGCGCCTATCGGGTGCTGCGTTATACGCCCAACCTGGTGCGCGACGAATGGGTGAACATCGGTATCTTGCTGTTCAATCCCGCAACCGGGGAACGCCGGCTGCGCATGATTGAAGACGAGGAGGAATATCGCCGCGTTCGGCGCCTGCATCCCCATGCCGATGAACCGCTGTTGCGCGCCCTGCGCAACGATCTGGAAGACCGATTTCAAACCGCCGCCTTATACGGCTCAAACTCTGGCAACGGCGATTGGCAGCAGTTACTCGCCAAATGGGACGATACGCTCTCCAACGCCTTGCAACTGGCGCCGCAGAAAGGCGTGTTTGCCACCGACCTCGACGCCGAGCTCGAGCGCCTCTATACCGATCACGTCGCGTTACAGGTTGCGCCCGGCCGGGTCGGTTTGCCCGGGAGCCGCGCCCGCGTGCGCTCTTATTGCTCGCAGGTGTTCCGCCAGGCGCATCTATGGGACCGTATCGAAAAATCCGTGCGCGCCGAACAATGGACCCTGCCCGGCGATCCCCTGCGCATCGATTACAGCTACCGCCGCAATGGCACGCGAGGTTTCGTGCACACTCTCTCAGTCACCCGCGCGCCAGGCGACTTCAAACAACTGGCCTACACCGCCGAACGCATCCACGCCAAGGAAAAACTCAAGACGGAATTTGCCGCCGTTACAGACGTGCCGTTGGTCTCCGGCAACAAGCGCGACGATTTCGTGGCCGCTTCGCTACGCGAGGTTGGCATCGAACCCGTACCCATGGAAGGCTTTGCCGTGTGGGTCGCCAAGCTCAAGCCGCTGTTACTTCAATAATTTCTCGGAGAGAGAATGAGCGCGAGACTGCCATGATACTGGCCGCGCCGTTGAGTAGTTTTGTTGTACGCCGTGACCGGCCGGTTAGTCTGGTTTCGGCAGAAATGACAAACGCGTTTACAGTAACGGCTCCGACCAGTTTTCCAGCGACTCTTTCACTTTGTGCAGAAACTGGTGCGCGATGGCGCCGTCCACCACGCGATGATCGTACGACAGCGTCACATAACACATCGACCGTATCGCGATCGAATCGTTGATCACCACCGGCCGCTTTTCAATCGCTCCCAGTCCGAGAATCCCCACGTTCGGCTGGCTGATCACCGGCAATCCAAACAGCCCGCCGAAAACGCCGGGGTTGGTAATCGTAAAGGTGCTCTCCTGCACTTCTTCAGGCTTCAATTTCTTGGAACGCGCGCGCTCCGCCAGGTCGTTCATCGTCCGCTGGATGCCCAGAATATTCTTCTCGTCGGCATGCTTCACCACCGGCACCAAGAGGCCCCAGTCTAGCGCCACGGCGATCCCGATGTTGATCTCCTTGTGCGTCACCACATTGGTGCCATCCAACGAAGAGTTCAGCGTCGGATAGGCGCGCAGCCCGGCCACCGCGGCCTTCACGAAAAACGGCATGAAGGTCAGCTTGGTGCCGTTGCGCTTTTCGAATTCGTCCTTGGACTTGGCGCGCAGCGCCGCCACCTTGGTCATGTCGATCTCGTCCACGGAATACACGTGCGCCGACACGCGCTTGGAAGCCACCATGTGCTCGCCGATGCGCTGGCGCATGGTGGTCATGGGCTGCACTTCGTAATCGCCAAAATAAATCTTTTCGCGCGGCACCGCCGATTCGAACGCGGTGTGCACCTGCCCGCCATGTTGTGCGGCCGGTGGTGGCGGCATCGCAGGAGCCTGTCGCGCCGCCGCAGGAACGGTTGAAGCGGAAGCCCCGGCTGGAGTTCCGGAGGAAGTCCCGTTGAACGCCTCCTCCAGCTCATCTTCAGTTTCGCTGCTGCCATCCGCTTGACTGCTTCTTCCGGTCGCCTGGCCGCCGCCCGCAATCATCGCCTCAATGTCTTGCTTGCTGATTCGTCCGCCCGAGCCCGTTCCCGTAACGCCGCTCAGATCGATTCCATGTTCCTTGGCCATGCGCCGCACCAGCGGCGAGCTATGAATTCGTCCGCCTTCCTTGGCACCCCCGCTGGCAGATGTGGTGCTGGAGCCCGCTCCCGTTGCCGCCGAAGCAGCGGGGGTAGCGGTGCCAGCCGCCCTAGCCGGTGCTTGCGCCGGCGGGGCCGCTTTGCCATTGGCAGGCGAAGCAGGGGCAGGAGCAGACTTGGCCGCCGGCGTAGCGCCTTTCGCCGCCGGTTGCGCAGCGCTCGTCGCCCCCGCGGCCTCAATCACTCCCACTACAGTCTGGATCGGTACGGTTTTCCCTTCGGCAACTTTGATCTCTTTCAGCACACCGGCCGACGGTGAAGGAATCTCCGCGTCCACCTTGTCGGTAGAAATCTCAAACAGCGGCTCGTCGCGCTCCACCTTGTCGCCCGGCTTCTTCAGCCACTTGGTGATGGTGCCCTCGAAGATGCTTTCGCCCATCTGCGGCATTACGATGTCTACGGCCATGTCCGATCTCCTCTAGAAACTCTTTGAATACGCTAATACCGCGCCAGTTCCTTGGCGGCGTCAAAAACTTTCTTCGCGTTCGGCAAAAAGTATTCTTCCAGCGGCGGCGAATACGGCACCGGAGTATCCAGCGCCGTAACCCGCATCAGCGGCCCATCCAGATCCCCGAACGCCTTTTCGCAAAGTATGGCCGCAATCTCTCCCGCGATTCCGCCCGTCTTGGTGTCTTCGTGGACCACCAGGCAGCGGTTGGTTTTCTTCACCGATTGCAGAATGGTTCCTTCATCCAGCGGCAAAAGCGTCCGCAGATCGATCACTTCCGCGTCTATTCCTTCTTTAGCCAGCGCCTCCGCGGCCTCCAGCGAAGTATGCATCATCGCCGCGTAGGAAATAATCGTCAGGTGCTTGCCCGGCCGCCGCACGATAGCCTTGCCGATAGGCACGGTGTAATCGCCGGCCGGCAATTCTTCCTTGATGCGCCGGTACAAATACTTGTGCTCGAAAAACAGCACTGGATTATTGTCGCGTATCGCCGCCTTCAACAGGCCCTTGGCGTCGTACGGCGTGGACGGATAGATAACCTTCAGCCCCGGGGTGTGCACGAAATACATTTCCGGATTCGCGGAATGAAACGGCCCGCCATGCACTCCGCCGCCCGATGGCCCGCGCACCACGATCGGCGCCGGCGCGTTCCACAGGTAATGGCCCTTGGCCACAAAATTGGTCAGCTGATTGAAGCAGCAGGCGATGAAATCGATGAACTGCATCTCCGCGATGGGCCGCAGCCCCAGGTAGCTCATC
>JBBSFG010000002.1:0-48860 GCA_038238965.1 Candidatus Acidiferrales bacterium
CGGCAAATTTCGCAAAGTGCGGATCCTGATACGAGAATGGCGCGGGGGCCTCCGGCCATATCAGCAAATCCGGCTGGAGCGCGCTCGGCGCCAGGCTGAGCCGCGCCGCTTCCTGCAGCTGGCTTTCGTGGGTCGCAAACCAGTTCGATCCATAGGCCGGTTCTTCGGGAAAATTCAACTGCACCGATCTAGCGGTGTGATTCGCTTGCGGCCGCGGCACTATTCGGGGACCAATCAGCATCGCGGCCACAATGCACGCCGCTACCGCCCCCAGCGCGCCCAACTTTCGTCCAACCCTCGCCGCAGGCCCCACGTCGCTCCATGCCAGCAAGGCATTGAATGCCGCCACCGCGAATGACAACCCGTAAATTCCCGTCACTGTCGTGAGTTGTACAAATCCCAGATTAGCCGCCGCCGGATAACCCAGCAGGTTCCACGGAAAACCGATTTCCGGGAGATGCGCACGAACGAATTCCAGCGCTACCCACACAAACGGCGCGCCAATACACGCCAGTTTGATGGAGTTCGTGGCCAGTCGCTGCACGATCCACGCGAACGCTCCAGTTAATAGGCCCCATGCCGCGGCCAGCAACAGCAGCAAGCCCCAGCCGGCCACGCGGGATACCCCTCCGTGAACGGCCAGCACCGTCGATATCCACGCCAAAGAAGTGAGACAAAACCACATCCCGTGAAGAAATCCGCAACCGAATGCAACCCAGGGCCGGGCTCCAAATATCGAGACCAGCAAAACGCCGACGCATATCCATGAATAAATGCCGAGGTAAAAGCCCACGTAGGAAAGTGACAGCGCCGCTCCGGAAACCGCGGCGATAATCAGGCGCAAACTCGTGGGAGTCCGCTCGCCCGGGTGGGGGCGGAGATACGCCAACCAACCTGCTCTGGTCATCCGTGTTTCACGATGGCCCGGAAGCCCGCGTTCTCAAGTCCCTTCTTCGCGGCTTCTGCGGATTTTTGGTCCGCGTAAGGCCCCACCTGAACACGGTAATATTTGTTTCCCTGTGGAGACAGCACGAACGCGGGAAATTTCTTCTTTTGCAATCGTTTGGCGAGGTCCAGCGCATCGGCTTCTCTGCGCACTGCCGCGACCTGCAAGTTGTAGCCGCTGGGATTTCCTCCGGACGCCGCGCTCGACGATTGCGTCGTCCTAGGGTTATCGGAAAATTTCGCTGCGGATTTTCCGTTAGCGCTCCGGTTGCCCGCCACGAGCGTCGAAGTCCTGGGCTCCGGCGAGACTGCCGGCGGAGCAGCCAGTTTCAATCGATTGTCGCTCGGCTTTGGTTTTTCCGCGCTGTAATTATCCCAATCGGAGCTGGCCACCGGCGCTTCGCCGGTGTCTTTCGATGCATTCGACGCGCTCGATCTGTTTGCCATACCGGCAGAACGCTTTGCGGCAGCTTCCGGTTTCTCAGTCGCCGGCGGATCGACAAACCCGTCTTTCCCACCATCCGCGCGCACCTGTCCGGCATACTGGTTGCGCGCCATCACGTAACCCAGCGAAAAAAACACCGCGGAAAACAGCAGCATCAGCAAAAACAAGCCGATGACGTGCCGGCTTTCCAGCACGCGTTCTCCCGCGCCTCTTTTTCTGCTTGCACCCATGCTTATTTTGGTGGCCCCGACAGCGCTCTAGTCCACTGGTTAATGATATCGATGGGCAGCGGAAACACAATCGTTGTGTTCTTCTCGACACCTATCTCCGTCAAGGTCTGCAGGTAGCGGAGCTGGATGGCCGTCGGTTGCGTCTCGAGCACCTTCGCCGCATCGGCCAGTTTTTGCGACGCTTCGAACTCGCCTTCCGCGTGAATAATTTTTGCGCGCCGCTCGCGTTCCGCTTCCGCCTGCCGCGCAATGGCTCGCTGCATCTGCTCGGGAATATCCACCTGCTTCACTTCCACCTTGGAGACCTTGATGCCCCACGGCTCGGTGTCCTGGTCCAGAATGATTTGCAGTTTGGCGTTGACCTTGTCGCGCTGCGAGAGAATTTCATCCAGTTCGAACTGCCCTACCACGCTTCGCAGCGTGGTCTGCGCCAGTTGCGAGGTGGCGTATTGATAATTCTGCACCTGGGAAAGCGCCATGTTCGCGTCCACTACGCGGAAATAACAAACCGCGTTGATCTTCACCGATACGTTGTCGCGGGTGATGATATCTTGCGGCGGCACGTCCAGCGTTTCGATGCGCAAAGGGATGCGATAGAGGGTTTCGATGGGCCAGAAAACCAGGTTCAGCCCTGCGCTCTTGGCCGTCGGAATCAAGCGGCCCAGGCGTAGCACGACGCCGCGCTCCCACTCTTTGATGATGTACAACGAATTCCAGAACCAGATCAGGAATACCCCGATAATCACCGAAATTCCCAGAAAGCCTATTTCCATTTTGTCTCTCCTCGACCCGAACGGAATCTAACTGTTTCCCACAGCCGGCACTTGCGACGGCTCGACATATAATTTCAGTCCTTCAATGCGCAGCACCCGCACCGTCGCGCCCTCCGGCGCGGGCCGCGACGACACCGCCCCCCACAATTCGCCATGGATGCGGATCATGCCCTCCACACCTTCGCGCAATGACGACACCGCGACTCCTTGAGCGCCGATCAACTCTTCCATGCCCGTGGCCGACTTCCAGTGTCGAGAGCGCAGCACCAGGCGCATCAGAAAAACTGCCAGCACCGCGAACGGCAGCGTCGCCGCCACCGCGATTCCCAGGCTCACTCCACCGTTCGTCAGCGGCGATCGAACCAGGAACATGGCTCCCAGCAGCATGGAGAGCACCCCGCCGCCCGCCAGCACGCCGTGACTGGTGTACTTCGCTTCCAGAATAAAAAAAACCAGCGCCAGCAGGATCAGAAACAATCCCGCAAAATTTATCGGCAGCAAGTGCATGGCATACAGCGCCAGCACCATGCTGATGCCGCCAAAAACGCCGGGCGCCACTACCCCCGGATGCGTAAATTCGGTATACAACCCGAGAACCCCGAGCAGCAGAAGAATAAAGAACGCGTCGGGCTCCACGATACGCGCCAGAAATCGCTGCCGCCCCGAAAGCTGGAAATCCACCGTCACCGGATGATCGAGTGCCAGCGTCATTTTCGAGCCGTCGAATCGCGTGATTTTTCTTCCGTCCATTTGACGGAGCAAATCCTCACGCGAACTGGCGATCAGATCGATCATCTTGCCATCCAGCGCTTCTTTTTCCGTGAACGCCCTGGCATCCGTGATGGCCGTCTCGGCCAGCGCCGGGTTACGCCCGCGCTGTTCCGTGAAGCTGCGTAGAAACGCCATGGCATCGTTGTTGATTTTCTTTCTGAAGGTTTCGTCGATCTGCGTCGCAAATCCGCCGATCATGATTACCGGCGAGGCGGCTCCTGCGTGCGTTCCGGGGGCCATCGCGGCGATATCCGCCGATAATAAAATGTAAAATCCCGCCGAAGCTCCGCGCGCTCCAGTCGGCTCCACGTACACGGCGACTGGCACCGGAGATGCCAGGATGTGCTGGATGATGTGTTTCATCGAATCGCTGAGCCCGCCAGGCGTGTCCATGGTAATCAGCACCAGCGCGGCATGGCGCTGTGCTGCGTCAGCGAGCCCTTCTTCAATGTAGGTAGCAAGAATCGGCTCGACTTCCCCGTCGATTTTCAGTTCCAGCACCACCGGCGCCGCCGACCCGTCCGCCGGGGCCGCGGTTGCAACGCGCGCAAAAATTCCCGCCGCCAGCCACAACGCGCAGGCCAGCGCCAGGCACCCGCTTAGAGCTACGTTCCCGCTTCCAGCCCATCTAAAATTTCTTATGTCCGATTTCATGGCGAATCCCCTTTCGGCGGGGCACCTGCTGCTTTCGCGCCCGGCAAATGTTCCAGCAATTGTTTGGCTTCCGAATAATTGGGAGCCAGCTTCAATGCCCGCTCCGCTTCGGCGCGCGCTAGCGCGATTTTTTTCTGCTCCAGGTACACTCGCGCCAGCGTCGTGTGCGCCGCAGCGGATTCCCGCGCAGCCAGCGCAGCCTGCAGCTCCTTCACGGAATCATCCAGCTTGCCCTGGCGTCGCGCGATTTCGGCCAGCCCCAGATGCGCCGCCGGATTGCCTTTGTCCGCCGATAGCGCGGCGCGATATTCGTGCTCCGCGGTTTCGAGGCGCCCTTCGGAAAGCTCCTGGCGCGCGCGTCGCAGGTGCGTGCCAGGCGTGACTTGTGCATTCCCGCCGCTCGCGGCGGTATTCGATTCTGCCGACTCCATTTCAAATCGTAGTGTCTCCGGATCGAGTTCCGTCTTGATGCGCTCCAAGTGCGACGGCGAATCCATCTTCGAATCGGGCCGCGATTCCACGCGTGTCGCCGCCAATCCATTGGGGCCGAATTCCTCGGCAACCGAGTTTCTTTCCTGATCCGCCTCCTCTTTATTTCCCGCTTTTTCCAGCGCCGCGATCAGCAGCGCGTGGTCTTCCGGAGTGTCCGGCTCGCGCTCCGACGCCTGGCGAAACAATCCCGCCGCGGCGTTGAAGTCACCCTGCCGCATGGCAATCAGCCCGAGATTGAAGGGGTAGTCGTCTTCATCGGGATCCAACGAAGCAGCGCGCCGCAAATCCGCCTGAGCGGCCGGGAATTTATCCTGCCGCGACTTGGCAATCGCCAGGTTGTTCAATACCTCCGGAAAATCCACTCCCGTGGCGCTACTGTTCCGCAACAAGGCTTGCACGGCCGCGAACGTTTCTTCCGCGCGTTCCGGCTGATTGAGCAGCAGCCGGCAGACGCCGGTGGAAAACAGCGCTTCCGCATAACGGTCGTGCGTTTTCGGCACGCGCGCGTACCACGGTATGGCCGAATCACAATCGCGGCGCGTGAAGTACGCTTCTCCCAGGGAAAAATCCGGTTCCACCCAATCCGGCTCCAGCCGCGCCGCTTCGCGTAGTTCTCGCAAGCGTGTGTCGTCGTCGTTGGCGATCATCCCGCGGATGTAGTGTTCAAACGCATCCAGCCGGACGGCCTTATGGGTCTTGTTGAATTCCGCGAGGCTCAGCGGATACGCATGATCATTCTCCGACAACAAGCGCCAGGTAAGCCGTTCGTGCAGATCCATCACGTTTTCCAGTGGCCCGGTTTCGCGCAACGCCGGCAGCAGCGAAGCCGGATTTACCCGCAGCAACCGGCACTCTATATTCAGATTCTTTCCGTCGGAATTGAAACTCCCAAACACCACGAAATCGGCGTCCAGATCCTCGGCTACGTGCAACATGGTGGCGCGGCTCAACTTCGCCGTGGCCGGTATGCCGTAGCGTTCCAACTCCCCCAGGCGTCCTTCATGCGAATACACTTGCTCGCCGGCCGCCGATAGTCTCTGGATGGTCAGTTCTTCGAGTCCTTCCGAAAGCCAGTCTAGCCGCGAAGAGGCGCCGGAATTTTGAAAAGGAAAAACCAGATAGATGCCGTGCGAAGCACTAGGCGCCACTGTCGCGGCGATAGGAGCTTGGGCACTCTGAGGTAAACCGAGAATGGTAAGGGGAAAAAATAGACCACCGGCTATAGCTACCAAAAATTGTCGGAGGCAACCGCGCCGCACCATGTTCCAACAGTGTATCAGACGGGAACCAATCTAACCGCTGGCCGGTGCTCTATCGCTGAGCGCTCTCCACCGGCTTGGGCGCAAGGATTTCCTGAATTGCCGGGTCCTTCAACATGGCTGCGAACGCCGGATCAGTTTTCACGGAGTTTAATGAGGCGTAGCCCTCATCCTTGGCTTTCCGCAAATACACGATGCAGCGGTCCAGGTTGCCCGACTGCGCGAACGATTTGGCGAGCATGTAGTAGAAACGCCCGCGATCCGTGACCGAGCGGTCTTGTAACAACGAACCATTTCTTGCGCCGTTGTGCTCGAAGAATTGCGGATCGAGTTTCAACGTCTGCTGGAAGGAGGCTAGCGACTGCTCGTACTTCTTGTCTCCAAAATACGCGTATCCCAGGTTACTGTACAAGACCGCCATATCGCCGCGGATGGCGATGGCCTTCTGGTAAGACTTAATGGCTTTACCGTATTTCTTGCGTTGATACCAGATGGTCCCAATGTTGTTTTGCGCGTCCGCGTACTTAGGATCGACTCTGGCGGCCTGTTCGTAATATTTCAGCGCTTGCGCCAGTGCCGTCTGCTGATGCAGCGCAATTCCCAGCTTGTTCAAAAAGACCGGATTCCGCGGATTTTCCGTGGTGAGGCGTTTGTAGGTCTCGGCGGCTTCCCGGTAATCTTTGCGGACCATATAGAGATCAGCAAGCTGTTCGGTGCTGAGTTCCGGACGCACCACGATTACGGACGAATCCGCTGGAGCCTGACCGGGCGTTTGCGCCGCACTTTGCGCCGGCGTTCGCATTAGCGGCGCGACGGGAACCACGTCATGACGTTCAAAGGTTTGTGCCGCGGATGAGATGGAAATGCCCAGAAGGAGAATGCTGGCTGGAACTGCCACATGAATCTTAATCATGGGGAGTCTCCCTTCTCCGGCGGAGGCTTGGCCTTGTCGGAATCCTTCTTCTTGCCCCCAAAGATACCAAAAATCTTCTGTAAAGCGTTCTTTTTCTTTTGTCCATTAGCTCCGTCGGCACCATTGGCATCCACCGGCCGATCGGGCGCAGTTCCGGCCTGAATCTGGTCGGGGGGAAGCGGCTTTCCGTCCGGACCAATTTGCGGTGCCTTCGGCTGTCCGCCGCCAAATATGTGCGAGAGCCACGAACCGTTAGCTACGGCCGCGTGGCCGCCGTGCAATTCGCACAATTGTGTCGGCGCGGAGCCCGTCACGTACACCTCAGAGCGCGTCGTCGGACAACTGGGCGTAGCCAACTCCAGCGATTCAGGGTCGATCATCACCGCCTGCACGCCTTCGGGCATCGGGAAATCCTTTACGTCGTGGTACGCCGGCAGGGCCGTGGCACGAATCATGAAATCCGCCCATATCGGCGCGACCGCCACGCCGCCAGTTAAACCGAGGTCGCGGTTATCGTCGAATCCTACCCAGATCACGCACACCAGGTTGGAAGTGAATCCCGCGAACCACCCGTCGCGCGATGTGCCGGTTTTGCCCGCTGCAGGCAGCGAAAATCCCTTCGCACGCACTCCCGCGCCGGTACCCTTATTCAGCACATCCTTCAGCACGCTGGTGACCAGGTACGCCACCCGGGGATCGAGTACCGTGCGCGTCTGCGGTTCGATTTCTTCCAGTGTTTTCCCGTCCGCGCCTACCACGCGTTTCAAAAACTCCGCTTCGGCGCGCGTTCCGACTGTGGCAAACGTCGTATATCCTGCCGCTACTTCCACCGGGGTCATCTCGTATGCGCCCAACGCAACCGCCGGCGTTGGTTGAATGTTCGTTCCCAGCCCCATCTGGCGCGCGATCTGTACCACCCTCCCATAGCCGATCAGTTCCGCAACTTTTACGGTGGCCACGTTCAGCGAATTCGTCAGCGCTTCCCGAATCGTCACGTGCCCCATGAATTTTTCGCCGTAATTGTTGGGGGTGTAATCCTTGCCGTCAAAGCTGAATGTGGTCGGCTCGTCATCCACCGCCGTCGCCGGCGTCACAATCGGCTGCACATTGTCCACCGCGTTGTCGAATGCCGCCGCATACACGAACGGCTTGAACACCGATCCTGGTTGCCGGTGCGCCAGCGCGTGATTGAGCTGGCTTTGCCCGTAATCGCGTCCGCCAATCACCGCTTTGATTTCTCCGGTGCGCGGATCGAGGGCCACCAGCGCCACCTGTGCTTGCGGAATAGCCTCGCTCTTTCCGGCTTTTGCCTGCGCCTTTCGCCATCTTTCGTATTTCTTGGCCAGTAGTTTGTCCACATTCTTCATTCCCGCGTCCACCGCCGCGGCCGCGGCGCGCTGCAACTGCGGATCGAGTGTGGTGTACACGCGAAAATTCTGGCTCACCAGCTCGGTCTCCGAATACCGCCCCAGCAGGTGGTCCTTCACCATGTCCACGAAGTAGGGCGCTTCGCTGCCCGCCACCGACGTGCGCACGAGTTTGATGGGTTCGCGTTTGGCGTCCTGAATATCCGCTTCGGTGATGTATTTGTTGTCCAGCATCTGAGTCAGCACCCGGTCACGCGCCTGAGCCGCCCGTTCCGGATGCCGGTCTGCCGCCGAGTAGTAGTTGGGGGCGCGAATAATTCCGGCCAGGTAGGCGCACTCCCCCAGCGATAACTGCCGCATGTCCTTGCCGAAGTACGCCACGCTGGCCTCGGAAAATCCCCGAATGCCAAAGCTTCCGCGGTTTCCCAAGTACACTTCGTTGGCGTACAACTCGAAAATCCGCTGCTTGGAAAAACGCTGCTCCAGCTCCAGAGCCACCATGGCTTCGGCAATCTTTCGCCGCCAGGTGCGCTCGTTCGAAAAGAAAAACGTGCGCGCCACCTGCATGGTGATGGTGCTCGCTCCCTGGTAATGATTGCTGCTGTGGCGAAAATCCGCCCAGGCCGCACCGGCAATACGCACGATGTCGAAGCCGCCATGTTCCAGGAAGCGCTTGTCTTCGGCGGACAT
The DNA here is from genome assembly GCA_038238965.1 of Candidatus Acidiferrales bacterium. GTDB lineage: Bacteria > Acidobacteriota > Terriglobia > Acidiferrales > UBA7541 > Acidiferrum. The sequence continues at coordinate 8,540 of JBBSFG010000002.1, forward strand.
GATGGCGTGCACCAGCCTAGGCGGTAAATCCTGGTACAGCACCGGCCTGCGCTTTTCGCGCGCGCTGTCGAAGAGATTGGTGATCAGCTCCGGCTCGATTTCCGCGCTGCCCAGGTCTGCGCCGCCGGAAAGCGGCCGGATGTTGCGAATGGATTTCGCGTCAAACTGCACATCCAGCGCATTGGTGCCCGCAAAGTAGGAAAGCCTGGAGGGCCGGATGTCTACCGAGTTGCCCTGCACGGTGAACTGCCCCAGCGAGTTGTCATCTTTTTCCGGGCGGTAGCCGACCTTGGTCAGGTAGGTGGCCAGCTCACCGGCGGTCCACGCCTCGCCAGTCGCGATATGTTCGGGCGCGGAAAACAATTGCGTGGTGTTTTGTAACACCCGGCCTGAGAGGCGGGCCTCGATCATCCGCGAATATTTAACGTAGTAGTACGTGAAGATCCCGGCGCTCGTCAGAATAATGGCGAACAGCACGCCTAGGATGGTGAGCCCGGCGATGGAGGTGAAAAATCCCTTTTGAATACGGATGCGCAAACCGTGGCTCCAACTCTTAAAGCTCATTGTCTCGCAAGAACCCCTGCATACCAAGACGGACCGGCGCGGACAAATGTTGCCCCGCGGGCATCAAATTGTTGCGTCCTGCTTTATTGGTCGCTCTGGCTGGATGAAATAAGGGCAATTCCGCTTAGGTTAGCGACTTGTTTTCGCTCGAAGGCTTGAAATGCAGGTCCACGTGATAGGCCAGCAAATCCACCGGCACCGTGTAATCCACCGTAATTCGCACTACCTGGTCAGTCGATACTATTTTTATGTCTTCTTTTCGCGCGGGAATTTCCAGGTCTTGGATCACTTTGTAAACGTTGTTGCGGATCTGCTCTTCGGTGATGTGGTTCACAATTGCAAATCGAGCCTGTTCCTGGATTTTGTCGGACAACTGGTACTCCGCGACATAAGGCGGCAACAGCTTCACGGCGCAATAAATTCCCAAAACGATAATCACCAGCACGAAGACGGCTTTGAACTTGCCCTCTCCACGCTCGCCGCGCTTCGCACTCGTCATGCGCCCACAAATGGCCAAATCGCCTGTCCTCATAGCTAGAAACTAACACCCGCTCGCCACTCTGTCTAGAACGCCGCACCCCTCTGTTTCCGCAGTCGCACGGCGCTGCTCACAGCTCAGCTTGCCGTGAATCACGCCGCTTAAAACATCCGCGGCAGAAAGGCCGGTACTCGACGGGCATAAGCTTTGAAGACCGCACCGAAGGTTCCGCGCAGCAAGTTCTCTTCGATGAAGAACGCTGAAAATTCGTCAATATGTGCGCGCAAAAATCGCGCGTTCGCCCGCGGGTTTTCCGCAGTGCACGCAGTTTCCACCGTGCGCGCTGGTTTCGTTATCCTGATCGATGGGAATGCAGCGCATCGTAGCCCGCGTCTCTTCCTTGATCTTCGCTTCGCATTCTGCGCTGCCGCACCAGTGCGAAAACGCAAATCCCGTTTCTACCGCCTTCTTCAATTCTTCATAATTCTTCGCGTCGTGCGTATGTGATTTGCGAAACGCCAGCGCCTTGTCGTGGATGGACTGCTGTATTTCCACCAGTAGTCCCTCAATCGTGCGCGGCAGGTCCGCCAGCGGCGCGCTGACTTTTCCTTCCCTCCCCGGACGGTCCCGCCGCGACAGCATGGCCGCCTGCTTAGCCACGTCCTTCGGCCCCAGCTCGACGCGCAGCGGCACTCCGCGCATCTCCCAATCGTTAAATTTCCAGCCGGGGCTTGGGCCGTCGCGCTCGTCGAGCGTCACGCGGATATTCGCTTTCGCCAAATCCGCTTTCAGCGTTCGCGCCACGCCCAGCACGCTGGATTTTTCTTCGTCGGTCTTCCAAATGGGCACGATCACCACCTGATAAGGCGCCAGCTTAGGCGGCAGCACCAATCCCTGGTCGTCGCCATGCACCATAATGATCGCACCGATCATTCGCGTCGATAATCCCCACGAAGTCGTCCAGCAGAATTGCTGCTGCCCATGCTGATCCAGATATTTCACCTCAAACGCCTGAGCGAAATTCTGCCCCAGAAAGTGCGAGGTGCCCGATTGCAGCGCCTTGCCGTCGCCCATCATCGCTTCGATCGAATAGGTGTGATCCGCGCCCGCGAATTTCTCGGCGTCCGATTTCTTCCCGGGTATCACCGGAATCGCCGCGTCGTTCAACGCAAAATCCGTATAGATGCCCAGCATCTGACGCGTTTCCACTTCCGCCTCTTCGCGGGTGGCGTGCGCGGTGTGCCCTTCCTGCCAGTAAAATTCCAGGGTGCGCAGAAAGAGCTTTGTGCGCAGTTCCCAACGCACCACGCTGTTCCATTGATTCATCAGCACCGGCAGGTCGCGGTAAGACTGGATCCATTTCGCCCACATGTGCCCGATGATCGTTTCGGAAGTGGGACGAATCACCAGCGGCTCCGCCAGCTCTTCCCCGCCGCCGATAGTCACCACCGCCAATTCGGGCGAAAATCCCTCCACGTGATGCTTCTCTTTGTCGATGAAGCTACGAGGGATCAGCATCGGGAAGGCCACGTTCTGGTGCCCGGTGGCTTTAAAGCGCCGGTCCAGCGCCTGCTGGATGTTTTCCCACAGCGCCCAGCCATACGGCCGCACAATCATGCACCCGCGCACCGGCGCGTAATCTGCAAGTTGGGCTTTCAGGACGAGCTGGTTGTACCACTCCGAAAAATCTTCTGCGCGAGTCGGAAGCTTTTCTTCAGCCATGCGGCGGTTGATCCATTCTCCTGCTCAGGTGGATTCGGAGCGGTTTACATTCAGAAAAAATCTGCGACCGGTAACTACGAAGCGTAACCAACGCTCCGCACACTGTCAACGCATCGGCCGCGCTCTTCGAGGGTTGCCGACCTTGCCAGCATCTTTCCGCGGCATTATCATGCCTTCGCTGTGATCCGACCCGCGTCCACGAGGATCTCCATGAACCGTTTCGCGCTCACTCTTATCTCCATCATCTTTGCGGCTACTTTTTTCTCGAGTGCTGCTGGCGCCCAGGATTGGGCCCAGGCGCAGCTCAAGAAATCTCCCCGCCACCGCGAGTGGGTCACCGTCAAGCATGACGGGCGCTCCGTCGAAACCTTCATCGTCTATCCCGAGTCGAAAGACAAGAAGCCGGTGGTCTTGATCATTCACGAAATTTTTGGCTTGAGCGATTGGGCCCAGGAGCTTGCCGACGAGGTAGCCGCTGCCGGTTATGTGGCCGTCGCGCCAGATCTACTCTCCGGTATGGCGCCGAACGGAGGCCGCACTTCCGATTTTCCCGGCGATAAAGTCACCGAAGCCGTCAGCCATCTGAATCCCGATCAGGTGACCGCCGATCTGAACGCCGCCGCCGCCTACGCTCTGAAATTACCCGCCGCGAACGGCAATCTGTTCGTCGCCGGCTTCTGCTGGGGAGGCGGGCAGACCTTCCGTTTCGCTACTAACCGCGCGGACCTCTCTGGCGCTTTCGTTTTCTACGGACCGCCGCCCGACAAAGACGCCATGCCGCGAATCAAAGCCCCGGTGTACGGCTTCTACGCGGGAAATGATCAACGCATCGGCGGTACCATTCCCGACGCCATCGCGGGAATGAAAGCGGCGGGCAAAACCTACGAGCCGGTGACCTACGACGGCGCAGGCCACGGCTTCATGCGCGCTGGAGAAGCTCCTGACGCCAAAGAAGCCGATAGCAAGGCTCGCACGGAAGCCTGGGCGCGCTGGAAGAGCCTCCTGGAGCGTTTGAGCTAAGGCCAACTCGCGTAGGCCTTTCCTTTTCTGGCCTCCGACTTATTGAATCGATTTAATTCTTGACTATTTTGCCGCTGGCGCTAACTGTGTCCCCGCCCGAAAAACACGCGCACTGGCATGCTCGCAGGCTGGCCATTGACTCACGGCCGCGTCTTTTCTGATGTTCGCGTGGCGCACCGGCGGTCCTGCTGCCCGGCGCCGATATTTCGCCGACTCTCGATCAATCCGTCGGCGCGAAGCCGAATCCGAAGTGGCCTCCACGCCGCGGGCAATCGCGCCAACTCGCGCATCGCTCATCGGTGAGTCCTTCCGAGTAAAACATTCGGAAGGCAGTCTTGAGTTGCGAATTGCAGCTTATCGGCGTGATGGAAACGCTACAGTAAAAACCCCTGTGTGTGGCAGGTTTGCACGATGCCCAGCCGGTTGCCGGCACCCACCTTGTGCTTCATGCGGTACAGGTGATTCTTGATGGTTTGTTCCGACAGGCAAAAATGATTGGCGATTTCCTTGTTGGTGAAACCCTTGGCGATCAGCGGAATTAATTGCTGCTCTCGCCGTGTGAGGCCCAACCGCTGCCTGGCTCCCGCGGACGGTAAACTGGTGGCTTCGCGCTCCAGATAACCAAACAGCGTGGCGCAGAGTGAGCCTGGACACGACGCTTTTCCGGCGCAAACTGCCAGCAGCGCTTCCAGGACATTCTCTTTGGAAGCATCCGCCGGCAGGTACGCTCGGATGCCCGCGCGCACGTACTGAAGAAATTCGAGTTCTTCGCCCAATCCCCCGAATATGACGATGCGCACGCTGGGAGCATTGTTCCGTATGGCGCGAATCAACGAGACATCTTCGTTCAAATTTCCCTTCGGAGCCAACAACAGCACGTCGGGCCACGGCTCCGTCAGAGTTTCTGCACAGAAGACTTCCATGGGCGCGGCACCGAGAACCTCGATATCGGATCGTCCTCCGAGCATGCTTGCGATGGCGTTGTGCAAAAACCTGTTTTCCAGAACAACGCTCACACGAACCTTGCTTTTCACTGCTTCTGCCCGGCCCTCGGGAAGCATAGCGGCAGCGGCAACTTCTGAGGGGTATAAAGCAGGAATCTCGGGCCCCAAGTGGACGCCTTGCTGACGGCGTGGGAAGCTTGGACGTATCGCGGTATTCATGGAACGGCCTCCAGCTTTTGTGGAATTTCTCCAGAGATGTGCGCCGGATGACCGGGCTGCAACATCGCTGGATCTGGACGCCATGAACTGCTTGCAATCTCACGACCGATTAACATAAATGGTAGAACATCGCTTCAGCCGACATATCTTTAATAAATAGTTGCACTTGGAAACGGCGTTCGGTGGACGCCGGCGCAAAGCAAGGTCCCGAACCGGTACCCGGTCCGAATCGGGATTCTGACGGCATTTACGGGCATTTGGCTCGCGGCCTGTCCTGATCCTTCTTCCCTTCTTGGTACCAACGTACTACCATATTTTCGTGAATCTCAACTTTCAGGCGGGTACGGCTCCGCTATGGGTTTTTTTTCGTTACCGGCGCACACTCTCTCTTGTAGCTAGTTTTTTTATTGGAGAGGTTTCTCAGCCATGGCGACCAACCCGGAAGTTCTCATGAAGAAATCCACGATCGGCGGCGCGTCGCGCTCTTCCGGCCCCGAACGCCGCGGCAGCCGCCGCTGCAAGATCACCCAACTGATGCGTATCCGCCCTTCGGACCCCGAAAAGGAGCACTTCGAAGATCTGCGCGGCACCGTCAGCGTTTCCCGCAGCGGAATCTATTTCCACACCACCGAGCTCGGCTATGAAGTGGGCATGCGTCTGTTCGTGACCATGCCTTATTCTTACAACCCTTCCGCGATGAGTCGCGAATATCTCGCTGAAGTTGTCCGCAAGGATCCTATGCCCAACGGTATGACCGGCATCGGCTTCAAGACCCTACTGGAAATGAGCGAGCAGCCCAGCTACTCCTTCGGCGGCAGCGGCTATCGCAAATAAGCTGTCCTGATTTTAAAAGAACAGGGCATACCCTTACCGGGAATGCCCTGTTTTTGCGTCTGGACGCAGATTGGAAGTTGTCGCTGTTCAGGATTGCCCCAGTATATTCAATGTGCGATGCCGCAACCGGCCCAGCTTGCGGTTAATCGGATGCATGCGCCCAAGAAAGCTCAGCACCGGGCTTCGCCGCGGTACCAGCTTGTTCATCGCAATGGTCAGCCGCACATCGCGGCGCGCGAATTTCAGTCCCGCCTGTAACGCCTCTACCGCTTCGTCGCGGCGACCCGCGGTTTTATATACGTCCGCGAGGTTCAGATAGAGCTGTGCCTGGTTGCGCTTCATGCGCACCGCGGAATCGCACAGCCTTTCCGCCTCGCCCCATTTCTTCTCCGAGCGCGCCAGAACCACACCGAGATAAGACATGTAGTACGGATTATTTTTATCCAGATCCACCGCGCGGCGCATATGCGGCAACGCCCGATCCGCGTAATTGTCGCGCAGTAAATTCAATCCGGTCTTGAATTCCCGGAATGCTTCTGTGTCCATCATCGATTCACCTCATTGGCGGTATTTAGGCCGCAAATTATAGGACTTTCGCCCACGCCTATTGTTTCGAGCCTGGTGTGGCGGGCCCTCCACGAATTGCGATAGATAAAAGTCTGACGATCTTGGCACAGATGAGCAGCCGTGAGAGGAAGAAGGCCGGGCAACGTCGCGTAAACGGTTCCCATTCGAGTCGGATACCAGACTACTTGCCGGGTCTTTTTGAATCTACTGGCCGAACGGCCAGTCTTGGGACAGCCGACCTAAGTTGTTGCCGACGTATGCAGCCGGGAGCTTCCGGCCAGCCTTGCTGTGCGAGCCTTGCTCGCTCGCAATCTGCTTCAGGCGAGCGTCGCGCTTACGTGTTCTTTGCCGGCGCCGCCGCCCGTCCGAGCTGCGTAGATGGGAAAGCGCGCCGCCAGTTCCGCCACCTGCGTGCGGACGCGCTGTTCGGCGACAGCGTCCCCGATATGCTCCAGCACATCGGCTACCCAGTTGCCGACCTGCTCCATTTCCGGCTCGCGAAGTCCGCGCGTGGTAACCGAGGGGCTGCCCAGGCGGACGCCTCCGCCCTTCATCGGCGGCAAGGGATCGAATGGTATCGAGTTCTTGTTCACCGTGATTCCTGCGCGGTCCAACGCTTTTTCCGCATCCGTCCCGGTGATCCCGCGGGAGTGGACTTCCACCAGAAACAAATGGTTGTCCGTTCCGCCCGTAACGATGCGAAACCCGCGCCTGGCGATGGCCGCCGCCATGGCTTTAGCGTTTAGCGTCACCTGTTTCTGATATCCCTTAAACGATGGCTCCATCGCTTCTTTCAGGCACACTGCTTTCGCGGCGATGGTGTGCACCAGCGGGCCGCCCTGCGTTCCGGGAAACGTCAATTTATCCAGTTCCTTGGCGTACATTGTCTTGCACAAGACCAGTCCGCCCCGTGGGCCGCGCAGCGTCTTGTGAGTGGTCGTGGAAACAAAGTCCGCGTGCGGCACCGGGCTCGGATGTATCCCCGCCGCAACCAGGCCCGCGATGTGTGCCATATCCACAAAAAACAGCGCGCCAACACTCCTGGCGATTTTGCTCATGCGTTCGAACTCAATGACCCGCGAGTAGGCGCTGGCTCCCGCGACAATCATCTTTGGCTTTTGTTCCTGCGCCAGCCGGTCGAGTTCCTCGTAGTCGATCCGTTCATCCTCTTTCTTCACGCCATACGGAACAAACTTGTACATGCGTCCGGAAAAATTCAGCGGGTGCCCGTGCGTCAGGTGCCCGCCGTGCGCCAGATTCATTCCCAATACGGTGTCACCGGGCTGCAGCGCGGACATATACACGGTTACGTTCGCCGAAGTGCCCGAATGAGATTGCACATTGGCGTGCTCCGCTCCAAATAATTCCTTCGCGCGATCAATCGCCAATTGCTCCACTTTGTCGGCGTATTCGCATCCGCCGTAGTAGCGCTTGCCCGGATAGCCTTCCGCGTATTTGTTGGTAAAAATCGAGCCCATCGCTTCGAGCACCGCTTCTGAGACCAAATTCTCCGACGGAATCAGCTCCAGTCCCGTCGCCTGCCGCCGCGCTTCATCGCGCAGCAGATCGGCAATCTGCGGATCGACAGCGTCGAGCGGCCGGTTCATGCGCTCATTTTCATTGGTGGTAACGCTCATGGTTGCTCCCGAAATGTGCTTTTCCAGTGGAGAAATTCTATCGGAGCGAGAGGTAGCGCGCAAACGAGCGCCGGCATCTCGCCCCTCTGGAACTTCCTTTTAAAACAAACTTCCTGTTTATAGCAACGTGCCATGCAGGATGAGCAGCGCCACGGAAAAATAAATACACAGCCCGGTCACGTCCACCAACGTAGCCACAAACGGCGCGGAGCTGGCGGCGGGGTCGAATCCCAATCTGCGCATGATAAACGGCAGCATGCTGCCCGCGAACGTCCCGAACATCACCACGCCAATTAAGCTAGCCCACACGGTGAACGCCAGCAGAAGATAATGCTCACCGTAGTTGGTCAGGTGCAGGTGCTGCCACAGCACAATGCGAAAAAATCCGATCACGCCCAGCATGAATCCCAGGGCCAGGCCCGAAATCAATTCCCTGCCGCACACCCGAAACCAATCGCGCAATTTTAATTCCCGCAGTGCCAGCGCGCGGATAATCAAGGAAGCCGCCTGCGAGCCTGAATTCCCTCCGCTGCTGATAATCAGCGGCACGAAGAGTGCCAGCACCACGGCCTTGGCAATTTCGCCTTCAAAAAATGACATCGCCGTGGCTGTTAACATTTCGCCAAGAAACAGCGCGGACAGCCATCCGCCCCGCTTGCGGATCATTTCCCACAAGCCCACCTGCGTGTAGGGCGCGTCCAGCGCTTCCGAGCCGCCGATTTTCTGAATGTCCTCGGTGGCCTCCGACTGCGCCACGTCCAGCATGTCGTCCACCGTCACGATGCCCAGCATATTTCCCTGCGTGTCGGTCACCGGCAGCGCCACGCGGTCGTATTTTTCGAAAAGTGCCAGCGCCGATTCGCGATCGTCGGTGGCGCGCAGAGCAATCAGCGCGGGATCGGCGATGTCCGTCACCTTCGTTCGCGGATCGGCCATCACCAGCGAGCCCAGGCGGATGTCTTCCAACAATTTCCCGGTGCCATCTAGAATGTAGACCACGTTCAGCGTCTCGCTCTTTTGCCCTACTTTGCGAATGTGCTCGAGCGCCTCGCTGGCGGTCATGTCCGGTTGGACAGCCACATAGTGCGGGGTCATGTAGCGCCCCACACTCTCCTCTGGATATCCCAGAAGCTCGCGCGACTCCTTAAATTCTTCCGGCGAGAGTTCTTCAAGCAGCTTGCGCGTGACCTCCGCGGGCAATTCGCCAAAAAACTGCGTGCGGTCATCGGGCCGCATCTCGTCCAGAACCACTTTCACTTCCGACGCGGACAGCGAATGGATCAGTTCGCCCTGGTCGGCGGGCGGCAGGTAGCCAAAAACCTCCGCGGCGTGATCACGATCCAGCAGGCGGAACACGATGGCGCGTTCCTTGGGCGGCAACGTGGTCAGCATTTCGGCGATGTCCGAAAAGTGCGTGTCCTTCAGCCTGGCGCGCAGATCTTCCCAGCGCTGCCGCGCAATCAATTCCGTCCAGTTCGAGGGTGAAGCGATTTCAGCCATTGGCGCTCTCATTCGTTCGTGAAGTCGATTCCGTGCCTACGCATTATGGGGCCATCTCAATCCTCGGATGATTACAAATTCGCGGTCACCAAAATCCACTCCAAACGTGGCTGCGGCAGATGACTTAGACTCGCGGTTGTGCGATTCTTCTTGGCCATAGGACTGGCAAGGACACGACTGCATGCTCAAGAAATTTCGGGAACTGACTGAAAAAGAGATTCTGGCCCTGGCCATCTCTTCCGAAGAGGAAGACGGGCGCATTTATGGCGAGTTTGCTGATGGATTACGCGAATCGTATCCCGCCACGGCACAGATGTTCGAAGAAATGCGCCAGGAAGAAGTGGTGCACCGCGACCGACTGATCGCCATGTTTCGCGAGCGTTTTGGCGAGCATATCCCGCTGATCCGCCGCGAGAATGTGAAGGGGTTTTTGCAGCGTAAACCCACCTGGCTTACTCGTCCCTTGGGCGTGAATGTCGCAAGGCGCCAGGCCCGCGTCATGGAGATGGAAGCGGCGCGTTTTTATGGCAAAGCGGTAAGCCGCATCACCGACGTTTCTACCCGCGAGCTGTTGAACAAACTTGCCGACGAAGAGAGAAAACATTCCGCCACGGCCGGCGATCTGGAAGAAAAGCATTTGACCCAAGACGCCCGCGCGCAGGAAGACGAATCGCATCGCAAACTTTTTCTGCTGCAGGTGGTACAGCCCGGCTTGGCGGGGCTGATCGACGGGTCGGTCTCCACGCTGGCGCCCTTATTTGCCACCGCCTTCGTTACCCACAAGAGTTGGGACGCTTTTCTGGTCGGCTTGGCAGCCAGCATTGGCGCGGGCATCTCCATGGGTTTCTCGGAATTCGGATCCGATGACGGATCGCTGACCGGCCGCGGCTCTCCCTGGATTCGCGGCGCCACAATCGGTTTGATGACCACCGCCGGTGGTATCGGCCACACGCTTCCCTTCCTCATTAACAATTTCCACGTCGCGATGACCATCGCGGTGATTGTTGTGGCCATAGAACTTGGCGCCATCGCCTACATCCGCCACCGCTACATGGACACGCCATTTTTCCAGGCGGCGTTTCAGGCCATCGTCGGCGGCCTCCTGGTTTTTCTAACCGGCTACCTGATCGGCAGCTCTTAGCCGTTTATAGAGTCGGCGCGCCAGGTCTACACGTATTTTTTCGCCAATCGGAGTGTACGTAACCAGGTCTACACGTATTTTTTCGCCAATCGGAGTGTACGTAACTTGGAGTTTCCGATCGAGGGCTTGAATCTGGGTATTGCAGATTCGTTGTGGCCCGGACTGGACGATACCGTTTCATAAGCGGGACCCTGGAGACTAGTCGCCCTGCGCGTGCGCCGGAGTGGCCGGAACCGCCTGCCCGTGCGTCCGCAAACTTTGGATCCAGGTTTGCAGCCGATCCATGTAGATGTACACCACCGGAGTAGTGAATAGCGTCAGCATCTGGCTGAGAATCAATCCGCCCACGATGGTGATGCCCAGCGGCTGGCGCAGTTCCGAACCCACGCCTCTTCCCAGCGCCAGCGGCAAGGCGCCCAGCAGCGCCGCCATGGTGGTCATCAAAATGGGGCGGAAGCGCAGCAGACACGCTTCGTAAATCGCTTCCTCCGGTGATTTGTGCCCTTCCCTCTCCACTTGAACCGCGAAATCAATCATCAAAATGGCATTTTTCTTCACGATGCCGATCAGCAGAATAATTCCAATCAGCGCGATGATATTCAGGTCCGACTTGATAAAGCGTATCGCCAGTAAAGCTCCAATGCCCGCAGAGGGAATGGTGGAAAGAATGGTGATCGGATGAATGTAACTCTCATAAAGTATGCCGAGCACGATATACACGGCAGCCAGAGCCGTCAAAATCAAGATCGGCTCGCTGGACAATGAATCCTGAAATGCCTGGGCCGTGCCTTGAAACGTGGTATGTACTGTGGACGGGATCCCAAGCTCGCGTTGCGCCGCCTGGATGTGTTCAACCGCGGGTCCCAGCGACGCGCCGGGGGCGAGATTGAACGACAACGTAATAGCGGGAAACACGCCCTGGTGATTGACGGATAGCGCGGTATTCGACGGCTCGTAATGCGCGAAGGTGCTCAGAGGAATCAGCTTGCCCGTTTTCGACGGCACATAAATCAACGACAGCGCCTGCGGCCCCTGCTGCAAATCCGGCGCGACTTCCATTACCACGTGATACTGGTTCAGTCCTTTATAAATGTTCGAAACCTGCCGCTGGCCAAACGCGTCGCCCAAGGTGTTGTCGATATCCAGGACGCTTACGCCCATGCGCGCGGCGGTATCGCGGTCGATCACCAGCGAAGCTTCCAGGCCCTTCATGTGCTGATCGGTATTGATATCGCGAAGTTCAGGAATCTTGCCCATGCGCTCCATCAGGATGGGTGCCCAGTGATTCAAATCGTTCAGGTTGTCGGCCTGCAAGGTGTATTGATATTGCGCCCCGCCGAAACGGCCTCCAATATTAAGGTCCTGTACGGATTGCAGATATAACGCCGCGCCGGGAATCCTGGCGGTCTTTTTGCGGATCCGCGCAATCACTTGATCGGCGCTAAGTTTGCGCTCCTCGAGCGGCTTTAACTGCGCAAACAGCCGCGCGGTGCTGCCGCCGCTGCCACCACCGGTGAAAGACGTAACCGTATCGATGGCCGGGTCCTGCAACACCACGTCGGTAAACTCCCGCATTTTTTGCGACATGGCTGCAAACGAGAGGTCCTGGTCGCCTTGAATCAACCCGCTGACGCGGCCGGTGTCCTGCTGCGGGAAAAATCCCTTGGGCGTCACCGCGAACAAATACACGTTCAAGCACACCGTGCCGATAGTGACTAGCAGGATCAGAAACTGGTGGCGCAGCACCCACTTCAGCGAAAAATCGTAGGTCCTCAAAATGCGATTGAAGGCATTTTCCGAAAATCGATACAGGCGGTTATGGCGTCCGGTGTCACGCTTCAAGAAGCGCGCGCACATCATCGGCGTGGTGGTCAGTGAAATGAACAACGACACGGCTATGGCGACGCTTAACACTACCGCAAATTCCCGGAAGAGGCGGCCCACAATCCCGGACATCAGCAAAATGGGAATGAACACCGCCACCAGCGACGTGCTCATCGAAATCACCGTAAAGCCGATTTCGCTGGCGCCCTTCATCGTGGCGTCGAGTGGCGCCATGCCCGCCTCGATGTGCCGGGCGATGTTTTCGATCACCACGATGGCGTCGTCCACCACGAAACCGGTGCAAATGGTAAGAGCCATCAACGACAAGTTATCGATGCTGTAATTACAGAGATACATCACGCCAAACGTGCCGATCAGTGAAAGCGGCACGGCCACACTGGGAATCAGCGTGGCCCAGCCGTTACGCAGAAACGCGAACACCACAAAAATCACCAGGATGGTGGAGATCACCAGCGCGATCTCCACGTCGTGAACCGACGCACGAATCGTAATGGTGCGGTCGATGATGACGTTCAGGTGCATCGATGGAGATATGGACGCGCGCAGGAGCGGAAGCACCGCGGTGATACGATCGACAGTGTCGATCATGTTCGCGCCGGGCTGGCGGAAAATGGCTAGGATAACGGAGGGCTTGCCCCCGGAAAGTCCCAGGTTGCGGGTATCCTCGACGGAATCCAGTACCTGCGCCACATCTTGCAGGCGCAATGAGGAACCCGGGTGTCCGGCGATGATCAGCGGCTGGTATTCATAGGCCTTAAAGATTTGATCGGTATCCGCAATCGCCCAGCTCTTTTGATCGTCGGAAACCGAGCCCTTGGCAAGGTTGGAGTTGGCCGATTGCAACGCTTTCCGCACCGTTTCGAGGCTCACGCCGTAGCTGTTCAATTGCGTGGGATTTACCTCCACCCGGACGGCTGGCCGCGAACTGCCCCACGCGAAAACCTGGCCGACGCCTTCCACCTGCGCGAGTTTCTGGGCCAGAATCGAATCTGCGGCGTCATAAATCTGGGCCGGAGAAACGTTATCCGAAGTCAACGCCAGAAGGAGAATTGGCGCGTCCGCGGGATTTACTTTGCGATACGTAGGCTGCCCCGGCATATCCGCCGGCAATTGACTGCGCGCCGCATTGATGGCCGCTTGCACGTCGCGCGCCGCGGCGTTGATGTCGCGGCTGAGGTCGAACTGCAAGGTAATCCCTGTGCTGCCCAGGCCGCTCGATGATGTCATCTGCGTGACGCCCGCAATGCGGCCAAACTGGCGCTCCAGCGGGGTGGCGACAGCGGACGCCATGGTCTCCGGACTTGCGCCCGGCAATCCGGCTCCCACGGAAATGGTCGGAAAATCGACTTGCGGCAGCGGCGCTACCGGCAAAAATTTGAAGGCCACCACTCCGGACAGAAAAATCGCAATGGTCACCAGCGATGTAGCCACCGGGCGGCGTATAAAAGGCGCGGAGAAGTTGGAAGAAAAGTTCACTAGCCTAGTCTCCGGGTGCTTCGCTGGGGGCTGGCCCTGCACCAGCTTCCTCGGACGGATTGCCGATGTGAAACTCGAAACGATGTGCCAGCCAGTCGAATGCCAGATAAACCACCGGTGTGGTGTACAGCGTAAGCAACTGGCTCAGGATCAAACCGCCCACAATGGTGATGCCCAGCGGACGCCGCAATTCAGCGCCGACTCCCGAACCCAGCGCCAGCGGCAAGCCTGCCAGCAGCGCCGCCATGGTGGTCATCATGATGGGACGGAAGCGCAGCAGGCACGCTTCGTAAATCGCTTCCAGCGGCGGCTTGCCTTCCTTGCGCTCGGCCTCCAGCGCGAAGTCGATCATCATGATGGCGTTTTTCTTGACAATTCCGATCAGCAGGATGATTCCAATCAGCGCGATCACGCTGAATTCCGTACGGCACAGCAGCAGCGCCAGGATTGCTCCGACCCCTGCCGACGGCAATGTCGACAAAATCGTGATCGGGTGGATGTAACTCTCGTACAAAACTCCCAACACGATGTATACAGTAACCAAAGCGGCCAGGATCAGGATCGGCTCATTCGAAAGTGAATTCTGAAACGCCGCGGCGGTGCCCTGGAACAAGCCCTGGATGCTGGCCGGCATGTTCAGTTCCTGCTTGACCTTGTTGATGGCGTTCACCGCGTCCCCCAGCGCTGCATTGGGCGCCAGATTGAACGACAGCGTGACCACCGGAAATTGCCCTTGATGATTGATCGTCAGCGGGGTGTTGCCCGGCTCCACGCGCGTAAACGCGCTGAGGGGGACTTGCTGGCCGGTGGAAGAGTGCACGTAAATATTCTTCAGTGAATCCGGATTCTGCTGGAATTGCGGATCGACTTCCATGACCACGTGATATTGATTCAGTTGCGTAAAGATAGTGGATACCTGCCGCTGGCCGAACGCGTCATACAGCGTGTTGTCGATATCCGCAGGCAACACACCCAGGCGCGACGCTGTGTCGCGATCGATCTCCAGGGTTACCAGCAAGCCTTGATTCTGCTGGTCGCTGGCCACGTCCCGAATTTGCGGTATCGATTGTAATTTTTCGATGAACTTTGGCGTCCAGTACGCCAGCTCTTTCGCGTCCACGTCTTCCAGGCTGTATTGGAATTGCGTGCGGCTTACGCGATCTTCCACCGTCAGGTCCTGCACCGGTTGCATAAACAACGAAATGCCATCCACCTTGGCGAGATTAGGTTGCAGCCGGCGAATTACGTCGCTGGCGCTCAAATTCCGTTGCGACAGCGGCTTCAAATTGATCTGAATGCGCCCGCTGTTCAGCGTAGTGTTGGTGCCGTCAATGCCAATGAAAGACGAAAGGCTTTCCACCGCGGGATCCTTAAGGATTACATCCGCCAGCGCCTGCTGCCGCCGGGCCATGGCGGGAAAAGAAACATCTTGCGGCCCTTCGGAAACTCCCAGGATGACTCCGGTATCCTGCACCGGGAAAAAACCCTTGGGAATATAGATGTACAGCAGAATCGTGCCCACCAACGTGGCGAAGGTGACCAGCAGGGTGATCTTGCGATACTGCAACACCGTTTTCAGCGTGCGCCCGTACGCGGCAATTACCGCGTTAAAGGCGTCTTCCCATTTGCGGTAGAACCAGCCTTCCTCTTCCCTGCCGCGATGGCGCAAAAGTTTTGCGCACATCATCGGCGTCAGCGTCAATGACACGAAGGCCGACACCAGGATCGTAACCGCCAGCGTGATGGCGAACTCCCGGAACAGCCGCCCTACGATGTCGCCCATGAACAGCAGCGGGATCAGCACCGCGATCAGTGAAACCGTCAACGACAAAATGGTGAACCCGATTTGCGCCGAGCCTTTCAGCGCCGCTTGCAGCGGAGACTCGCCTTCCTCGATGTAGCGAGAGATGTTTTCGATCATCACGATGGCATCGTCGACTACGAAGCCGGTACTGATCGTCAAAGCCATCAGCGACAGGTTATTCAGGCTGTAGCCTAGCAGGTACATCACGCCGAAGGTGCCCACAATCGAAAGCGGTACTGCGAAACTCGGGATGATGGTGGCGCGCACGCTGCGCAGAAAAACGAAAATCACCATGACCACCAGGCCAATGGTCAACATCAGTTCGAACTGCACATCGGCCACCGAAGCGCGAATCGTGGTGGTGCGATCGGTAAGAATGTTCACCCTGATCGCCGCCGGCAGCGCCGATTGCAATTGCGGCAAAAGTTTCTTGATGCGGTCCACCACCGCGATGATGTTCGCCCCGGGTTGCCGTTGAATATTCAGGATGACCGCCGGAGTGGTATTGGCCCATGCCGCCTGGCGGACATTCTCCGCGCCGTCGATGACGGAGGCCACATCGATCAGCTTTACCGCCGCGCCGTTACGATAGGCGACGATGATGGAACGGTAGCTGTCGCTCGAAACCAGTTGATCATTCGCGCCGATGGTGTAGGCCTGGTGCAGGCCGTCGAATGTGCCCTTGGCTTGATCGACGTTCGCTTGACTTAGTGCCGTGCGCAAATCTTCAAGACTCAAGCCATAGGACGCCAGTGCCGTCGGATTGGCCTGCACCCTCACCGCGGGGCGTTGTCCCCCGCTGATACTCACCAGCCCGACGCCGGTAAGTTGCGAAATTTTTTGCGCCAGCGTGGTGTCGGTGAGGTCTTCCACCTTCGACAGCAGCAGCGAATCCGACGTCAACGCCAAAGTCAGGATCGGCGCGTCGGCGGGATTGATCTTGCTGTAGATCGGCGGATTCGGGAGGCCTTGCGGCAAAAGATTCGACGCGCCATTAATCGACGCTTGCACTTCTTGCTCGGCAATGTCGATGTTCAAGTCCAGACCGAATTGCAACGTGATGATCGAGCTTCCGAAGGAGCTCGTGGAGGTCATCTGGTTGAGGCCGGGAATCTCTCCGAACTGCCGCTCCAGCGGGGCCGTGACCGACGACGCCATTACGTCCGGGCTGGCACCCGGATAAAACGTCTGTACCTGGATGGTCGGGTAATCGACTTGCGGAAGCGCGGAGACCGGAAGCTGCCGGTAGGCGACAAATCCCACCAGCAGAATGCCGACCATCAGCAGCGTGGTCGCCACCGGCCGTAAAATAAACGGCCGCGAAAGATTCATCGCGAAGTTCCTTTTGAAGTACTTGGTGACGCCCCGCTTGCAGGCGATCCTTGCCGCTGGCCATTCGGTGGCGCATTGTCGTTGTTGGCGGCATTCCCCGCGCCGGTGCGACGCCCGTTGTTGTTTCCGCTGGTCGGATTCACTTTGCTCCCGTCCTGCAGCTTGTCCTGCCCGTCGATGACCACCACGTCGCCGGGATTCAATCCGGCGCTTAAGCCCGCGCTCGTGTCCGTGGTCTGCGCGATGGTCACGTCATGAATCTTCGCCACGTTATTGCTGTCCACGGCATACACATACGTGCCTTGCGGACCGCGCTGAATGGCCGCCGTGGGCACCACCGTCAGACCGTGCTTGGTATCTACCAGCAGGTGCACATTCACAAATTGATTGGGAAACAGTTTGTTGTCCTCATTCGAAAACAGCGCTTTCAATTTGTACGTGCCGGTAGTGGTATCGATCTGGTTGTCGATGCTGGCCAGTGTTCCGGCAGCGATTTTCGCGGTGTTGTCGCGATCGAAGGCATCCACTGGAAGCTTGTCGCCGGCGTGCAGCTTGGTGACGACTTGTGGCAACTGGTCCTGCGGCAAACTGAAAATCACCGAGATGGGCTGCAATTGCGTAATCACCAGCAACCCGCCCGGGTCATTGGCGTGCACCATGTTTCCGGCATCCACCAGGCGCAATCCAATGCGCCCGCTGAGCGGAGCGGTGACACGCGTGAAGGATAGCTGCAACTTCGCACTGTCAATAGTGGCCTGGTCGGTTTTGATCGAGCCGTCGAATTGCCCCACTTGCGCCTCTTGCGTGTCCATCTGCTGCTTGGGGATCACCCCTTCGCCGTAAAGCAATTTGTAACGCTGTAGATTGACTTCGGCGTCCTTGCGCTGCGCTTCATCCTTTGCCAGCGCGCCTTGCGCTTGCTCAAGAATCACTTGAAACGGCCGCGGATCGATTTCCGCAAGCACTTCGCCCTTGTTTACATATTGGCCTTCTTTGAAGTTCACGTTGATCAGTTGCCCGTCCACGCGACTGTGGACCGTGACAGTGTTGAACGCCGTTACCGTGCCAAGCCCGGTGAAGTAAACGGGCAGGTCTCCCTTTTGCGCCGTGACCACCACTACAGGTATCACCGGGATGCCGCCTGCCGCGCCTCCGCGGCCCTTGCCGCCGCCGGCAGCAGCGCTATTTCCGTTCGGATTGTCGGCTTCCGTCTTTGAACGAGACCCGTGGTAGTACCAAATCCCAACGGCCACCACGACCAGCACAAGCGTCCAAATCCACCAACGCCGTTTCGTTGGCGGTTCTCCGGTGTTATCCGAGATCGTGGTCTTGGCCGTGACGGGCTTGGTCAGGTCCACGGATTCTGCTTGGGGCATTCACTCACTCCTGTAGTCGCGCTACGATCGGCACCTTCCGCGAAGCGTTCCGCGCTAAACCTTCGCGTATTCGTATGGCAGGGGGCGATAACGCAGCCTACCGGAAAACGTGCTCTACGAATAGATAAGACGGCTTTTTGGCCAAAAAGGTTACGAACTGTCTCACACGTGATAGACGTGTCTGGGAGCAAAGCTCCATTACGGATTTTGGATTTATGGGTGCACAAACGGAGACGAAAATCGTAGACTATCGCCAACTTGGCTCAAGGTACTGAAAAGGTATCGCAGCCGGGACTAAAATCGTCGTTCGGGAACCGGAGAGAAAATGTTCAGAGCTCTCGTGCTGGGAATTTTGTTGGGAATCCTGCTGGTCGGGGCCGGCGTGTATCTTTATTTTTCAACCGGCCAGGCGCCTGTCGCGGTTACGGCTCCGCCGATGCCCTTGGAACGAAAGATCGCACATATGAGTTTGAACGCATATCTCGACAAATTGCCTCATCCCGCGCCGCAGGTACCCGCGGACGAAACAAATTTTCTGGCTGGAGCGCAGGTTTACAAGCAAAACTGCGCCGTCTGCCATGGTTTGCCCGGCGAACCCAAGACGAATATCGCGGAAGGAATGGCCCCTGCCCCGCCCCAGCTTTTTCACGGAACGGGCGTCACCGATGACGAGCCCTGGGAAACGTATTGGAAGGCCGAGGGGGGCATTCGCATGACCGGAATGCCCGGCTTCAAAGGAAAGTTGAGCGAGACCCAAATCTGGCAGGTAACCGTCCTGCTGAAGAACGCCGACAAAATTTCTCCCGCGGTAAAAGCAGCCTTGGCGAGCAACGACATGCCGCCGGCGCCGACTCCGGCAACCATTCCAGGCGGTGCGGTCAACGGATCCGCGATGCCGGCCAAGCCAGCGCCGCAGTAGAGTCACTGCCGTACCGCCCGGATCAGCGCCGCAAATCCGTCAATCGGTCGGCGTTTCTCAACTCCGGAAATGCCCAGGCCCACAACGCGGTAACCACCAGCGTTCCGATTCCTCCCAACACCACCGCCGGCACGGTGCCAAACCAGTGCGCCGTCAAGCCCGATTCGAATTGCCCGAACTCGTTGGAGGCACCTATAAAAATCATGTCCACGGCATTGACGCGGCCGCGCATTTCGTCCGGTGTGGCCACCTGGATCAAAGTGCCGCGCACGATGACGCTGACCATGTCGGTTGCGCCCACCAGCACGAGCGCGGCGAGCGAGAGTGCCAGGTTGTGCGAAATTCCGAACAGGATGGTGCACGCGCCGAATCCTGCGACGCACCACAACATCGATCGCCCGGCTTTTCTCCGCAGCGGCCGGTAAGCTAGAAAGAGCGCCATCGCTGCGGCGCCTACGGCCGGAGCGCTGCGCAGCAAGCCAAGTCCCCATGGGCCGGTTCTTAGAATTTCCTGCGCAAATACCGGTAGCAGCGCCACCGCTCCGCCCAGCAAAACAGCGAAAAGATCGAGAGAGATCGAGCCGAGGATCAGTTTCTCCCGCCAGATATATCTGAATCCGGCCAGAACGGTGTCCAGGTTGACCGGCTCGCGCGGGCGAGTTCTTTGGCTGGTTTTAATTCGCAGCGTCGCCAGCACGGCAACCGTCGCGGCGACGGCAGCGGTGCCATAAACCGCGCTCGGGCCATGAAACGCGGCATAAGCCAGGCCTCCAACCGCAGGCCCCAAAATCGTCGCGGTTTGGAATACGCTCGACGCCCACGCTACGGCGCTGGGAAAATGATCTTCAGGCACCAGTTGAGGAAGAATGGCGCGGCTAGCCGGCCCATTTAGCGAGCGCACAATGCCGAGCAAAATCAGAACGGCATAAATTAGCCCGATTGAGCGGGGCGCGCGAAACGCCACTACGAGCAGCAAGCTGGAACAAACTGCAAAACCGCAATAGCACAACACTAGAATATTGCGACGGTTGAATCGATCGACCGCATGTCCCGAAGCCAGAAAAAGCAAAATTGCCGGCAGGAATTGCGCCAGGCCCACGAGTCCCAGGTCCAGCGGGCGCCGAGTAGTTTCGTAAATCTGCCAACCCACCGCGACGGATTGCATTTCCAGCGCGAGAATGACCCAAAAGCGCGCCATTTGAAACAATCGAAAATTCTGGAAGCGGAAGACCGCGATGCCGGACGCTGGGTTCTCGGACTGGGGCATTACCACTACTTTGCCATAAATCAAATTTAAGGGCCGAAGGTTGCTACACGACTTCTTTGGGAAGATGTAATCGTCGCAGCGCTTCGTCGACAATCTCTTCGGGTGTCTGGTCCACATCGATGGTCACTGCGTCTTGCGGCTCTTCCAGCGCGGCAAACTGGCTGGCCAAAAGTTCTTCACCTGCGAAATGACCTTTGCGCGAACGCACCCGTTCGGCAATCAATTCGTAGGTTCCACGCAGGTACACAATTTTTATCTCGCTTGCTGCCGTGCCGGTATTTCCTTCGCCGGGCGATAACAACAAGTCGCGATAACTTTGCTTCAACGCAGAACAGGTAATCACTCCGTTTTTCCTGGCCGCAATCCAGCCCCAGATCTGATCCCGGATGGCCAGCAGCCATGGACCGCGATCGGCGTCGGTCAGAGGAATCCCACGGCTCATTTTTTCCTTGTTCGCGCCGGAATGAAAATCGTCGGCATCGGCAAACTCCCAAGCCAGCCTTTCGGCGAGCAGTCGGCCCACCGTGGTTTTACCCGACCCCGTAATTCCCATCACCAAAATGATCATCATTACCCGTCAGCTAATTCCCATAATTCAACAAGCTTTCATACGCAATCCATGCGCCCATGTTCGATACAGTACAGCCGCTACCTGCGCCCGCCTTTAAAATTTTCTATCACACCGTTTGCGGTGTGATAAAAGGAACATCATGCCCAACGATTCGCATCAACGCGCAGCGGAATTCCACGAACAGGCGGCTCACGCGCATCGCGCCGCCGCGGTGCATCACGGAAAAGAAGACCACCAGACCGGCCACGAACATTCGAAACAGGCCATGGAGCATTCCTTCAAGGCCCATCAAGCGTCTCTGGACGCCCATCAAAAATCGCAAAACGCGGCGCAGAAATCGGGTAAATAGCGAGTAAGCCGCTAGCACGGTGCCGCCCGGAATCTCCAGGCCCAAACAAAAAGCCGGCGAATGAGCCGGCTTTTCCCAATCCTGAATCGCCAATTTTACCTGCGGTACCGCTCTTAAATTAATTTAACGATACAGGCGGATTCGATACGCCGCCGGCGCCACCGCCGGATCCGCCACTTCCGCCGCCTGGGACACTCCCACTGCCGGCGCTTCCGCTTCCGCCGCTGCCAGAGCCACCGCTGCTTCCGCCTGCACTCCCGCTTCCACCGCCGCCCGCCGTTCCGCCACCGCCGGAGCCGCTTCCGCCACCTGAGCCGCCGCCAGAAACACCCGCAGAAACACTGTTCGCGGCGTGGCTCAAAGTATTCGAATTCCAGTTGCTCACCGCGTAGATCGCGCTGCCGACAAGAAGCGCAACAACGGCAACTAGCAGCACATATTCCGTTGTGCTCTGCCCGGATTCCTTATTTGCCCGGCTGGTCGTTAGAGGCATATCGTTCACCTCGTACGAGCGGGATGAAGAGGCGACCCTCTGCTCATACGAATTCTTTATACGACCTTTTCTTGATTCTTGCAACCATCGCGGTGTTACATCACGCATCTCGCCAATTCTTGATGCCTGCGCCGTCCGCGTAAGAGCTATAAACAAGTAGACGTGCGCATGTTGCCCGGATGTTGTATGCTTCACGGCCTTCCGTAGTCCGTCAGGGGGAGTACTATGCACACGCGGCCCGACTTGTCCGGCGCGTTCGTTTACCGCCGCCGGCATGTGCGCAACATTGGCGCAGTCGGCATCTCGCTCCGCAACTATCGCAGATGAAGAGACTCGGACATAGATCCCGCACCTTCACTCTGCTGCTGGCCTGGCTCCCGGCGATCTGCTGGGCGGCGCTGATTTTTTCGCTCTCGACAGATGCATTTTCCGCGCATAACACCGGAAAAATACTAAGGCCAATCGTTTTTTGGCTGATGCCGCACACCACGGAAGCCGGATTTCGCTCCATACACTTTTTCGTGCGCAAAACCGCGCACTTCACGGAGTATTTCGTATTTTGCCTGTTGCTCTACCGGGGTATTCGAGGAGGACGGCAAGGCTGGCGGTGGACGTGGGCCCTGGTGGCGTGGCTTATCTCCGCGGGTTACGCCGCGCTGGATGAGGTTCATCAGGCGTTTGTGGCCAGCCGTACGGCATCTCCCTACGATTCCCTGCTGGATTCTGTAGGAGCGCTGTTTGCAGTGGCCGTACTGCTACTCTGGTTTCGCATCAGGGCCGCGCGCAGCTAGCGCTTGTGTCTGCGCCCGCAGAAACAGCTGAATAAAATCAAAAACCCGCGTGCAAAACCGGCACGCGGGCACCTACTTTGGATTCTACAAAGACGACTCTATCAAGCTAGCGGTAAATTGAAATCAATCGATTAGCTCTTCTCGTCGAGAGCTTCTTCTTTTTTCGGACGATCTTTCTTTTCTTTCTTCTTGAATTCGTAGCCCACCAGTTCAAGGATGGCCACCTTGGCGTTGTCGCCTACACGGTGACCCGCGTGGATGATGCGCGTATAACCCCCCGCGCGATCGGAAAACTTCGGCGCGATTTCACTGAACAGCTTCTGCGTGATCGCTGGAAGCATGATGTAGGAAGCGGCTTGCCGGCGCGATTGCAGCGTATCGCGCTTACCCAGCGTGATTATTTTCTCGGCTACGGGGCGAGCGGCCTTGGCGCGCGTCAACGTGGTGGTGATGCGCCCGTGTTCGAACAGATTGGTAACCAGGGCGCGTAACGTTGCGCGGCGATGGGACGGGTTGCGTCCGAGCTTCGATCCTGACTTGAGATGTCGCATGATTTACCGGGTCTCGCGCCTGACTTACAGGCCGAGATTTTCCTCCGAGGGAGCGAGAGTGGTCTGGCTGGGGAGCGGCGGCCAGATGATGCGGCCGTGCTCATCGAACTTCATGCCCAGCGCGAGGCCCATCTTCACCAGTATATCTTTGATCTCGTTGAGCGATTTGCGGCCGAAGTTCTTGGTCTTGAGCATTTCGTTTTCGCTCTTCTGCACCAGCTCGCGAATGGTCTGGATGTTGGCGTTCTTCAGGCAGTTGTAGGAACGCACGGAAAGCTCCAGCTCTTCGACGGAACGGTCGAGATGCTCGAGGCGCGGATCGTGGGCGGTGTCCGGCAGCGGCTCGATACTGTCCACCGGCTCTTCAAAGTTGATGAAGATGCTCATGTGGTCTTTGACGAGCTTGGCGGCGAGGCCGATGGAATCCTGCGGGGTGATGGCGCCGTTGGTCCACACCTCGATCATCAGCTTTTCGTAGTCGGTCATCTGCCCGAGACGTGCGGCTTCAACCGAATAGTTCACCTTGCGCACCGGCGAGTGGACGCTGTCGACCGGGATATAGCCGATGGGCAGGTCTTCGTCGTAGTTGCGGTCGGCAGCGACGTAGCCGCGGCCGTTCTTGACGCGCATTTCGATCTGCAGGCGGCCGCCCTCGCTGACGGTGGCGATGTAAACGCTCTTATCCAGCACCGCGAAGTCCGCGTCTTCTTCGATCTGCGCGGAAGTCACCGGACCAGGGTGCTCGAAATTGAGGTAAATGGTCTTGGGCAGGTCGGTGTTGAGCTTGATGGGCACCTGCTTCAAGTTAAGAATGATATCGGTGGCGTCCTCGACAACGCCGGCAATCGAGGAGAATTCGTGCAGCACACCTTCGATCTTGACGGCGGTGATGGCCGCGCCTTCGATGGAGCTGAGCAGCGCGCGACGCAGCGCGTTGCCTACAGTCGTGCCCCAACCGCGCTCAAACGGCTGCGCGGAAAAGCGGCCGTATTTTTCGGTGAGCGATTCGAGCTCAGAGGCGAGACGCTTTGGTTTTTGAAAGCCCTTCCACATCGTGTTCCTTCCTTCCGGGGCCGGCGAAGGCCCCAATACCGCTATGACTGTTAGATGACCGGGTGTATCGAAACGTCACCAAAGTTGCCAGCCGGCCAAAAACGGCCGGGACAGAGTTATTTCGAGTACAACTCGACGATCAGTTGCTCGGTGAATGGCGGCGTCTGTACGTCTTCTCGCTTGGGCATGGCCACGACCTTGGCTTTGAAGGCTTCGCGGTCCTGCTCGAGCCAGGGAACGGTGCTCTGACTCTGGGCCACATTGCGGGCTTCAAGAATCATGGCGTTCTCGTGCATGCGTTCCTTGATGGCGATTTCTTCGCCGACGTTCACCAGGTAAGAAGGAATGTTGACCTTCTTGCCGGAAACGCGGACGTGGCCATGCAGCACCAGTTGGCGAGCCTGCGCGCGTGAAGACGCCAAACCGGCGCGCCACAACACGCTATCCAAGCGGCGCTCCAGCATGATGATGAGGTTCTCACCCGTGGGACCCTTGGCACGTTCAGCCCGCTCGAAATACAGGCGGAACTGACGTTCCAAAAGACCATACGTGCGCTTCATCTTCTGCTTTTCGCGCAACTGCAGGCCGTAACCGGCGACTTTCGGGCGCCGCGACTGGCCGTGCTGTCCCGGAACGAAGTTGCGCTTTTCGATGGCGCACTTCTCCGTGAAACAGCGGAGGCCTTTCAAAAATAATTTCTGCCCTTCCCGGCGGCACAGGCGGCAGACTGCTTCTCTATGTCTTGCCAACTTCTATCTCCCTTCCCAAAAACTTCTTTGCAGGCCAGGCATTTCCTGACTGGCCCTGAACTTGTATTCGTGGCGCATCAAACGCGACGACGCTTCGGCGGACGGCAGCCGTTGTGCGGAATTGGCGTGATGTCGCGGATCAAAACGATGTGCAATCCGGCAGCGGCGAGAGCGCGTACGGCGGATTCACGGCCGGAGCCGGGACCCTGCACACGCACCTCGACACTCTTCATGCCGTACTGGTCGCGCGCCACTCCCGCGGCGGCAAGCGCAGCCTGTTGCGCGGCGTAGGGTGTCCCTTTGCGCGAACCCTTGAAGCCGATGGCGCCGGCGGAGGACCAGCAGATTACCCGGCCATCCTGATCGGCAATGGTGATCTGCGTGTTGTTGAACGACGCAGCCACATGCACGACCCCGTGCGGAATGACGCGGCGCTCGCGCTTTTTCTTGAATTCCTTCTTGCGCTTGGTCGCCGCCGCCGGTTTTCCGCCAGGCGCGACGTCCGGCGTTGCATTTTTTTGCTGCTCTTTTGCCACGTGTTGCTCCGTTTCTGATTTGCTTTACTTCCGGTGAATCGAACCCGCCGAAGATTAACCTTTTTTGCCGGTGATCTTTTTCTTGGCTGCCACTGCGCCGCGCCGCGGACCCTTGCGGGTACGAGCGTTGGTGTGGGTACGCTGGCCGCGCACCGGTAAATTGCGGCGGTGCCGGACTCCACGATAAGCCTGGATTTCAATCAGCCGGCGAATGTTCATCTGAATCTCCTTGCGGAGGTCGCCTTCCACACGGCCTTCTTTCTCAATTTCCTGGCGAAGGCGGTTGGTTTCTTCCTCGGTAAGGTCGCGAATCTTTTTGTCGTGATCGACTCCCGCGGCTTTCGCCAGCTTCCGGGCGCGCTCGTGCCCGATGCCATAGATGGCCGTGAGGCCGACCCACAGGCGTTTCTGGGGAGCAAGATCGATACCTGCAATACGTGCCATACGTTCTCCTTAGTCTTCGCGCCCTATCCCTGGCGCTGCTTGTGTTTCGGATTCTGACAAATTACGCGCACCACTCCGCGCCTGTGAATCACCTTGCACTTGTCGCAAATTTTCTTAACCGATGCTCGAACTTTCATTTTTTCCGTTCCTTCTGTGTGCGCTTACTTGTAGCGGTACACGATGCGGCCGCGAGTGAGATCGTACGGCGAAAGCTCCACAGCTACCTTGTCTCCTGCCAGGATGCGGATGAAATTCTTGCGCATCTTGCCGGAAACATGGGCCAAAACCTGATGCTTGTTTTCCAACTCCACCCGAAACATGGCATTGGGCAGAGGCTCTTTCACCGTGGCCATTACTTCAATGGCGTCCTCCTTGGTATTGCCGGAGTCGCCTTTCTTTTTGTCGTCCTGAACCGGTTTTGCCATAGTCTCCTGTATCTTTTGATGCTAAATCTTCCGCTGCGCTACCACGACGGGCCGGTCATGTCTTTCGGTCGCGTCAAAATCCAGGGTCCGTTGGCGGTCACCGCCACGGTATGTTCAAAGTGCGCCGACGGGCTGCCATCCGCCGTTTCAGCCACCCATTCATCGCGCATGCGAACTTCCGGGCCGCCGGCGTTGACCATGGGCTCGACGGCGATGACCATGCCCTCCTGCAATCGCGCGCCGCGGCCGGCGTCGCCATAATTCGGCAGATTGGGCTCATCGTGCATCTTGGTCCCGATACCGTGCCCCACAAACTCTCGAACCACCGAATAACCGTTTTGCTCCACCCAACTCTGCACCGCGTGGCCAACATCACCGAGCCGGTTCCCGGCGCGCATCTTTTCAATCGCGCGGTCCAGCGATTCGCGGGTGACGTCCAGCAACTTCTGCAGCGCCGGGCTGATTTCGCCCACCGGTACGGTCACCGCCGAATCCGCATAGTAGCCGTCGACTTCCATCCCGAAATCGATGGAAACGATGTCGCCTTCACGCAATTTCCGCTTCGGCGATGGAATACCATGAACAATCTCGCCGTTCACCGACGTACACAGCGAACACGGATACCCTCGGTAGCCTTTGAAGGCTGGCTTGCCAGGCTTGCCGGCAAGCTTTTGCTCGGCCAATTTTTCAAGATCCATGGTCGAAACCCCAGGCTTCACAGCCGCTCGCAAAGCGACGAGAACCTCGTGGACGATCAGGCCCGCGCGATGCATCTTTTCCAGTTCTTCCGCGCTGCGTAGATGAATGGCCATCTCGTTTCCGTTTCACCCGTCGTTTTTGCGCCGGGTTTACTGCGCCTTGCCCACGATTTCCATAACCCGCTGCGAAACTTTTTCAACGCTCTCAGCCGCGTTCACATCTTCCAGCCGCCCGAGCCGCCGGTAATACGCTGCAAGCGGCGCGGTCATCTTGGCGTAAGCTTCGAGCCGCGGAGCCACAATTTCTTCGCGATCGTCGGGACGCTGCGTCAGCTCGCCGCCATCGGCATCGCAGATTCCCGCTGTCTTCGGAGGGCGATCGTAAATATTATAAATCTCGCCACCCGTCTTGCACATCCGCCGGCCGGTAATCCTGCGCATCAACAGCGCGGGATCGATTACAAAGTGCACCACCACCGGCTGCTTAAATCCGTGTTGCCGCAGCAATTCCCCCAGCCACTGAGCCTGCGCCACAGTTCGCGGAAACCCGTCGAACACGAAACCGAAAGAACAGTCCGGCCGCTCGATGCGCGCCGCCACCATCTTCAAGATGATGGAGTCAGGCACCAACTCGCCGCGCGCCATCAACGGCTTGGCCTGCTCTCCCAGCGCATTGCCCTGCGCGATGTTCTCGCGAAGCATGTCGCCGGTCGACAAATGCGGCACACCGTAGCGCCTGGCCAGTTCCTGGGCCTGCGTACCCTTCCCGGCGCCAGGCGGTCCCAGAAAAATAACCGCGCGATGCAGCCGGCCGCTGAGCCGGGTATCCGGCATCGCTCCGCTCGTCGCCATTACCGCCGGCCACGCAACCGGCCCTTTCGTGCGAACCCTTCGTAGTTTCGCATGACCAGTTGCGCTTCCAACTGCTGCACGGTGTCCATGGCCACGCCCACAACGATCAACAGCGAAGTGCCGCCGAAATAAAATTGCACGCCAAGACCCTTGAGAAACCAGACCGGAAAATGGCGATCAAACCAGCCGCCAATACCCCAGCCAAGATGGTCGAGGTGAATGCCGGCGATCATCCATTCCGGCAGCAAGCAAACCAGCGCGAGATAAATAGCGCCGATAAAGGTCAGCCGTTTTAGAATGCGGCTGACATGCTCCGAGGTGGTGCGCCCCGGACGGATACCCGGGATGAAGCCGCCGTTCTTGCGCATGTTATCGGCCAGCTCTGTGGGATTGAATACGATGCCCACATAGAAGAACGCAAACACCAGAATCAGCGTGATATACACCAGGGTGTACAGAGGCTCGCCCCACTTCAGCTTGTCAGCGATATTCCGCAAGAAAATGTAGCGAGCGCCAAAAATCAACGCAATGGTGGCTGGAAACGCCAACAAGGAACTGGCAAAAATCGGCGGAATCACGCCTCCGGAATTCACTCGGAGTGGAAGATACGTAGATTGACCGCCCATTACCTTGCGTCCCACAACGCGCTTGGCGTACTGCACGGGAATGCGGCGCTGCCCGCCTTCCACGTAAACGATGAAAGCCACCACGGCGACCATCAAGACCAGGAGCAGAATCAGAACCAGCGGCGTAACCGCGCCCCACTGGCCGGACTTCGCCAATTCGTAGAGGTTGATGATGGCGCGAGGCAGTCCCACGACAATGCCTACAAAAATGATGAGTGACATGCCGTTCCCGATGCCACGCTCGGTAATCTGTTCACCAAGCCACATGATGAACGCCGAACCGGTGGTAAGAGCCAGAACGGTCATCAAGGTGAAGCCGAAACCCGGATGGTAGACCAGCGACTGGCCATTCAATCCTTGCGCCTGCAGCGTGCCTGCGATGGACAAGCCCTGAACGATACTGAGCACGATGGTAAGGTAGCGGGTGTACTGCGTAATTTTGCGACGCCCTAGCTCGCCTTCTTTGGACAAGCGCTCCAGGTAAGGAAATACCACGGTCATCAGCTGCAAAATGATCGATGACGTGATGTACGGCATGATGCCCAGCGCGAAAATCGTCATGCGGCGAAAATTGCCGCCGCTGAAGAGATCGAAGATGCCCAGCACGGAACCCGCGGCCTGGCTGAAAAGCTGGTCCAGAATGGCGGTGTTGATCCCCGGGATAGGAATGTGCGCGCCAATGCGATAGACCGCCAGCAGCGCCAGCGTGAACATGACACGGTTCCGCAAATCCTCGATGCGGAACATGTTCTTCACGGCTTCTACGAATCGATTCATGCTGTCCTATGCTGCTCCCTGTTATTCCCGGCCAAACTCTTTATGCCGTCGCCAAAACCTCGAACGTGCCGCCGGCTGCCGTGATCTTTTCTTTTGCCGAAGCGCTGAAGGCATGCGCGTGAATGGCGATCTTGGCGGTCAGCTCTCCATCTCCCAGGACCTTGATGCGGTCTTTCGCGCGGCGAATGAACCCATGCGCGCGAAGCAATTCCGGCGTCACTATTTCCCCGGCCGGGAAGACGTTTAACTCTTCCAGGTTCACGACTGAGTACGAAACGGAAAACGGATTGTGAAATCCGCGCTTGGGCATGCGCCGATGCAAAGGCATCTGCCCGCCTTCAAATCCGCGCCGGCGTGAATAGCCGCGGCGGGACTTTTGTCCCTTGTTGCCCGCTCCGGCGGTCTTGCCCAGCTTGGAACCCATGCCGCGGCCAACGCGCACTTTTTTCTTGCGCGAGCCCACCGGCGGATGCAGGTTGGACAGAGTCCAGGTCTTGCGGCCCGCGGGGGTCGCTGGTCTATGGTGTCCACGAGGTGTGCCCGCTTTACGATTGCGTGGACCGCCTGCCGGCTTATGCCTTCCAGTTTTTCCGCGCTTCTTTATAATGGCCATCGTTTAGTCCACCACTTCCACGAGATGCCGTACTTTGTGAATCATGCCGCGTGTTTCCGGTGTGTCCTGGCGCTCGACAACATGATGCATGCGCCGCAAACCGAGTCCACGAATGGTGGCGCGCATATCGTCGGTGCAGGAGATGGCGCTGACCACCCACTTCACCTTGATGGTGCCGCCGTTTTTGGCGTCGGGATGTTCGCTGATCACGAATTGCTTGCCGAAGTGATGTCCTCCGGACTTTTTCACGGGTTTGCCGTGGCGCACTTTTTGACCTGCTACTTTTTCGCTCATTAGACCGTCTCGACCGCCGTGCGGGATTGTCTGCCGCGAATTTCGTCGACTGTTTTCGAGCGCGTCTCGGCCACGTGCGCAGCGTCTTTCAGGCTGAGAAGCGCGGCAAAAGTAGCTTTTACGACGTTGTGAGGATTAGATGTGCCCAGCGACTTGGTGAGCACATTGTGAATCCCCGCAATCTGCATCACTTTTCGCACTGGGCCTCCGGCGATTACGCCGGTGCCTTCCGACGCGGGCTTCAGCAACACCTGGGCGGAGCCGTAATAGCCGATAACCTGATGAGGGATGGACGTTCCCTTGAGGTTGAGCTTGATCAGGTTTTTCTTGGCCTGCTCGATGCCCTTCTTGATAGCCATGGGCACTTCACGGGCTTTACCCATGCCAAATCCGGCGTGGCCGTGATTGTCGCCAACCACGACGAGGGCGGAAAAACTGAGATTCTTGCCGCCCTTGACCACCTTGGTGACGCGGTTGATGGCGATGACGTCGTCTTTCAAATCCGAAAGATTGACTTCCAGCAGCCGCCGAACCGCTAAACTGTCTCGCAAAAGTTGCTTCGACATAGGCTTAGAACTGTAACCCCGCTTCCCGCGCCGCGTCTGCGAGCGCCTTCACACGGCCGTGATACTTATATCCGCCGCGGTCAAACACTACTTTTTGAACGCCGGCGGCTTTGGCGCGCTCGGCGACCGCTTTGCCGATCACTTTGGCGGCGGCGATGTTGCCGCCGCCCTTCAAATTCTTTTTCGTTTCGCCGTCGACGGAGCTGGCGGAAACCAGCGTGTTCCCCGTGCGATCATCGATGACCTGCGCGTAAATATGTCCCAGCGAACGGTATACGCAGAGCCGCGGACGCTCGGTGGTGCCGGAAACCTTGGTGCGCACGCGATCGTGTACCCGTTTGCGGTGCAGATCCCGTGATAACTTGCGAACTCTAGCCGATGCCACTGTTTCTTCTCCTTGGCGCGATGCGCCCGGACAAAATCAATAATTTTACGCGCCGCCAGCCTTGGCTCCCGCTTTGCCGGCCTTTTTCTTCAGGCGTTCGCCGGTAATGCGGATGCCTTTCTGCTTGTAAGGATCCGGAGGACGCAGCGATCGCATATCAGCCGCAACCTGGCCGACCTGACCTTTATCCGCGCCGGTGATGACGATGTGAGTCTGCTTTTCGACGGCCACTTGGATGCCTTCAGGTATGGGAAACTCGATGGGATGCGATTTGCCCAGGGCGAAATTGACGATTTTGCCCTTAAGCTCCGCGCGGTAGCCGACGCCTACAATGTCCAGATCCTTCTTGAATCCCTGGGTCACGCCATGAACGGCGTTGGCAACCAGCGCACGCGCCAGGCCGTGCAGCGCGCGATGATCTTCCGTTTCGCGCAGCGCGGTGAGCACGCCGTCTTTCTGTTCAAACGTGATGCCGCGAGGAATGGCAAACGACAGCTTGCCCTTGGGTCCCTGCACATCGATATTGCCGCCCTGCATGGCGATTTTTACGCCGGAAGGCAGCGGAATTGGCTTACGCCCGATACGTGACATCTGTTCTTGTCCTTGTACTTAAACTTCAAATTTCTTAGACACCAAAACCGTGTTACCAAACTTCGCAAAGAATCTCGCCGCCCACTTTGGCTTTGCGAGCGGAACGCCCGCTCATCAAACCTTTGGGGGTGGTCATAATGCTGATTCCCAGGCCGCCAACCACCGGCCGGATATCGGTGGTGCCCAGGTAACGGCGCGCTCCGGGGCGCGAAATGCGCTTCAGGCCGGTGATGACACTACGGCGGTCCGGCGTGTACTTCAGAAAAACGCGCAGCATCTTGCGGGTCTTGTTTTCGTCCACCATTTTGTAGGTGGAGATGTAGCCTTCATCCTTCAAGATGCGCGCAATCTCGGACTTCAAGCGCGAGGCCGGCACGTCCACGCGCTGGTGCTTGGCGGCAACGGCGTTGCGGATGCACGTCAGAAAATCGGCTATGGGGTCGGTCTGCATAGTTCTCCTAAATCCTCTACCAGCTGGCTTTCGTGACGCCGGGAATTTCGCCCTTGAGCGCCATGCCCCGGAAGCAGATGCGGCACATCTGAAACTTACGAATGTACCCGCGCGCGCGGCCACAAACGCGGCAGCGATTGCGCACTCGTACCTTGAACTTGGGCTTCTTCAAACTCTTGGCGATTTTTGCGGTGCGGGCCATTTATTGCGCTCCTCCTGGAACGCGAAGCGGGAAGCCGAGCCCCTTCAGGAGCTCGCGTCCTTCTTCATCGTTTTTCGCGGTGGTCGTCAAGGTAACGTTCATCCCCTTGATCTTGTCCACCCGGGTGTAATCGATTTCCGGAAACACCAGCTGATCTTTCAAGCCCAGGGTGTAATTGCCGCGGCCATCGAACGCGTTGAACGGCAAGCCGCGAAAGTCGCGGACGCGCGGCAAAACCACGTTGCACAAGCGGTCGAGAAATTCGTACATCTTGTCGCCGCGTAGCGTGACCGCACAGCCAATAGGCATGCCCTTGCGGATCTTAAAGTTGGCGATGGACTTCTTGGCCTTGGTGATCATGGCTTTCTGCCCGGTAATCTGGCCCAATTCCTGCGCAGCGGTATCCAGCAGCTTGGCGTTCTGGCTGGCTTCGCCCAGGCCGATGTTTACGGTGATTTTCTGCAGCTTGGGAACAGCCATGTTGTTCTTCCACCCAAAGTGCTTCATCAGCGCGGGCACCGTTTCGCTGCGATATTTTTCCTGCAATCTGCTTTTCATTGCCTTCCTCCGCCTCGTCTCAAACTCAAAAACCCTGCTACTTGTCCAGCGCGGTGTTGCAGCGCCGGCAACTGCGAACTTTCGTGCCGTCCGGCAATACCGTGTGCCCGATGCGGGTATGCTTGCCGCAACTGCCGCAAACCACCATCACGTTAGACACGTTGATGGAGGCCTCTTTCTCCACGATCCCGCCTTTGATATTTTTCTGCGGGTTGGGGCGCGTGTGGCGCTTCATGATGGCCACATGCTCGACCACCACGCGATTTTTCTTGGCATCGATGGAAAGCACCCGCCCGCTCTTGCCGGCGTCTTTTCCAGCTATGACCCTGACATTGTCACCCTTGTGGATGGCAATCGTGTGACGCTCGGTTCTGTCATGCCTCAACATGCGTTACCAGACCTCCGGTGCCAGAGAAACAATTTTTGTGTACTGGCGTTCGCGCAATTCGCGCGCCACCGGACCGAACACGCGCGTACCCACCGGCTCGCCCGCATCGTTAATCAACACCGCGGCATTATCGTCAAAGCGGATGTACGTGCCATCCTTGCGCCGCGCTTCCTTGCGCATGCGCACCACCACGGCTTTTACTACCGTACCCTGCTTCACCGGGCTTTCCGGCGTAGCCTCTTTCACCGACGCGGTGATCACGTCGCCGAGACCCGCTTTCAATCCCGCGTCGCCGCCCAGCGGCAAAATACACATCAGCTTTCGAGCGCCGGAATTGTCGGCCACCGTCAGCCAGGTTCGCATCATGATGCTCATAGGTCCGCTCCCTGCCCCGTCTACTCAACCGACGCATTACGCGTCAGCACTTCTTTAAGCCGCCAGCGCTTGAGCTTCGACAAAGGACGCGAAGCCACAATCCGCACGGTATCGCCAGTCTTGGCCTGGCGTGTTTCGTCATGGGCATAAAACTTTTTTGAGATGCGCACCACGCGCCGGTACTTGGGGTGCTGCACCAGCCGCTGCACCTCGACCACAATGGTCTTTTCCATCTTGGCGCTGGTCACTTTGCCGGTGAGAATGGTGCGCTCTCCGCGCTGGTCGTGTTCGTTTTGTCCGGCCGCCGGAGCGGCTTTTGTTTCAGGTGTCATTTACTTTTTTCCTGCCTTTTTCGTCTTGCTATTTTTCTTGGCTTTCGCTGTGTGCTTCGGTTTCTTGTGTTGAGCCTTGGCTTTCTTGGGAGCCGCCGTTTTTTCAGCGGCCGGTTCCGGCTGCTCGACTTTTTGCGTGGCGATATGCGCGCCGGCTAGATTCAGTTCCTGCGCGCGCAAATGCGTCTTCACTCGCGCCAGATCCTTGCGGGCATCCCGCAAACGCCGCAAAGCTTCCGCCTGTCCGGTGGAGAGTTGAAAACGCAGACGGAAAATCTGCTCGGTCAATTCCCTCTCCTGCAAGTGCAGTTCGTCGCTGCTGGATTCCCGAATCTTGTCGATGCGGCGCGGCATATTACATGCCTCCCGCGCGGGTTACGAATTTCGTGGGGATGGGCAATTTGTGCGCCGCCAACGTCATGGCTTCCTTGGCGGTCACTTCGTCCACGCCGGCCATTTCAAACATGATGCGTCCCGGTTTCACAACCGCCACCCACTTTTCCGGAGCGCCTTTGCCTTTGCCCATGCGTGTTTCCGCGGGCTTCTTGGTGAAGGGCTTGTCCGGAAAAATCCTGATCCACAATTTTCCGCCGCGCTTGATGAAGCGCGATATCGCCACGCGCGACGCCTCAATCTGGCGGTCGGTGATCCATGCGCACTCCAGGGCCTTCAAACCGTATTCGCCGAATGCCAGATCACTGCCGCGCCACGCCTTACCCCTGCGCCGGCCGCGCATTTGTTTTCTGTACTTCACCTTCTTGGGCATCAACATCGCTGTGTTCTCGCTCCCCTGATCTCGCTTATCGCGTTCATACGTTGCATCGTCGAATTACGCTGCCGCAACTGTTTCGCGCTCTTTCTGAACTTTCGGAGTGCGCTTCGGCACGTTTTCACCTTGATAGA
This sequence comes from Candidatus Acidiferrales bacterium, assembly GCA_038238965.1. GTDB lineage: Bacteria > Acidobacteriota > Terriglobia > Acidiferrales > UBA7541 > Acidiferrum. The sequence continues at coordinate 43,758 of JBBSFG010000002.1, forward strand.
CCCAGCACTTCACTCCGATTACGCCATACGTAGTGTTGGCCCGCGCCATGCCGAAATCGATGTCGGCCCGCAACGTCTGTAAAGGCAAACGTCCCTGCAGGTACCATTCTTTGCGGGCAATTTCCGCGCCGTTCAAGCGGCCGGCCACCCGCACCTTGATGCCTTTGCATCCGAAACGCAGCGCGGAATCTACCGCTTTACGCATGGCGCGGCGAAAAGCCACGCGCTTTTCAAGCTGCAGCGCAATGGATTCGGCCACCAGTTGGGCGTCCAGTTCCGGACGATGCACTTCCTGGATGTCGATGTGCACTTCACGCTTGGTGCGCTTCTGCACGTCTTGCTTGAGCTTGTCGATTTCCGCGCCTTTGCGCCCGATGATGATGCCCGGGCGGGCAGTGTAAATACGCACCACCAGCTTGTTCGCGGCGCGCTCGATATCGATAGAGCTGATGCCCGCGCTCTTCAACTTCTCCTTGAGCTCGGTGCGCAGCTTCACGTCCTCATGTAACAGCTCGGCGTAGTCGCGGTCGGCGTACCAGCGCGATTTCCACGGCTTGTTGTAGCCCAGGCGAAACCCGTACGGGTGTGTCTTCTGTCCCATTCTTATCCTCTTCGTCCCAAGACTCGTTCCATGATCACGCCGCTCAAGATTTCTTGCCCTTCTTCGGATGCGGGCCCTGCTTGCCGGTTAAAGCTTTGCGAACCCGGCGCGCCGTGCCGCGTACACCCTTTTGCGCTTCCGTTTCCGCTTCGATGGCGGCCACTCGCTCGGCTGCAGCCACATGATGTTCGGCTACGCCTACCCACAAATGTGCAGTCCGCTTCTGGTAGCGAAATGCTCGGCCCATCGGCGCGGGACGGATACGCTTCCAGCGCGTGCCTTCGTTCACATAACAGGTGTTGACGTACAGCATGTCCACATCCAGCGGCGCGCCAGCATCTTCCGCTTTGCGTTCGGCGTTGGCGATCGCGCTGCGCAAAACCTTCTCGATGTGTTTCGCGGAACGCTTTTGCGTGAAGCGCAACGTCTGCAGCGCATCCTGGGCTTTTTGCCCGCGAATCAAATCCATCACCAGCCGCGCCTTCTGCGGCGACATGCGCACATGCTTGGACAGCGCATGCGCTTCGATGTTTGCCTGTGTCTGTCGTAGTTCAGCCATGTCTTATGCCCTCGGCGCTGGCGCCGCTCCTGCTCCCGCTGCGGGTGCCGGCCCGGCCGCGCGTTCCATCGCCGCCTTTACGCCGTGCCCCTTAAACGTGCGCGTAGGAGAAAACTCGCCCAGCTTGTGGCCAATCATCTGTTCCGTGACATACACGGGAATAAATTTCTTTCCGTTATGCACGGCGATGGTGTGGCCAATCATTTCCGGCACGATAGTGGAGCGCCGCGACCACGTCTTGATTACCTTTTTCTCGTTGCGCGTGTTCAGTCCTTCGACTTTTTCGCGCAAATGGCCGTCCACGAACGGACCCTTTTTTAGTGAGCGTCCCATCGATCCCCTATTCCTCCACTCGACGCAGGCGGCTCCACTGAGCCCGCCGCATTTTCTTGAATCCCCGCACCGGACCCGGAACGCGATGTGATCTGGGGCAGAACGGGCAAACGAAGCGCGTGCCTTGCGCGTTCGGAATGCGTTCCACAATTACGCCCCATCCGGGCTTGCACAGCTTGTAGAGCACCGGCTCCGGCGGAACCACCACCGGCTTCAAATTTGCCCGCACCGGCTTGGCGATCACCTTTGCGGCATGTTTCTTAGCGGCTCGCTTCGGCCTCGAACGCTTCACCGAAGCTCTGCTGCGCCGCGCCGCGGACCTGCCTGTAGTTCTTGTTGAACGTGCTGTTCTTGTCGCTCGCATCACTTCTGCTCTCGCCGGGCCGCTTGCTGAAGCTGCCCGGATTCTCCCTCAGAATCTACCGCCCACTGCCGTTTAAACTTTTCGCGTTACTTCCTGCGCTCCACAATGTTTCTGTCGGTGCGCTTGTTGTTGCGGGTCTTTTTACCCAACGTTGGGAAAGCCCACGGTGTCTGCGGGTGATTGCCTTTCACGCGGCCCTCACCACCGCCGTGCGGATGGTCAACCGGATTCATGGCCACTCCGCGCACGGTGGGCTTGATGCCCCGCCAGCGTGTCCGTCCCGCTTTGCCAAACGTTTCGTTTTCGTGATCGAGATTGCCTACCTGGCCGACCGTGGCCATGCACTCGATGGAAAATTTTCTTACTTCGCCGGACGGCAGTTTCACCAGCGCGAGATCGCCTTCCTTGCTCAACAATTGCGCCGAGCCTCCCGCCGACCGCACCACCTGCCCGCCGCGTCCGGGATAAAGTTCCAGGTTATGCACCATGGTGCCCGGAGGAATGTGCTTGAATTGCAGCGCATTGCCCGGAAGAATGTCCGCGCCCTCGCCGGTAGAAACCGTAGCGCCGACTTCCAGCCCTACGGGATGCAAAATGTAGCGCTTCTCGCCATCGGCATAGTGCAGCAGCGCCAGATTCGAGCTGCGGTTGGGGTCGTACTCAATGGCCGCCACCTTGGCGGGCACGCCCAACTTGTCGCGCCGGAAATCCACCTGGCGGTACTGTTTCTTGTGGCCGCCGCCGCGGTGCCACACGACGATTTCGCCGTGATTGTTGCGGCCGCCGGTGCGCTTTTTCGGCTCCAGCAGCGCCTTTTCCGGCTCCTGCTTGGTAATGTGGCTTTTGTCCACGACGGTAATAAACCGTCGCGACGCCGTGTATGGATTAAAGCTTTTCAGTCCCATCGCTGCCTCTTACCTTTTTTGCGCGTTCAAAATCACTTCCAACAGTGGCCCGATACCGCAAATTCCTATCAATTACAAATTCTCCGCGTACTCGATCATCTTTTCGCCTTCGGCCAGCTTCACGTACGCTTTTTTCCAGTCGCGCCGATACCCTTCGCTCTGCCCTCGGCGCCGCATCTTGCCGTAAAAATTAGCGGTGCGCACTCCGGCAACTTTCACGCTGAAAATCTGCTGCACCGCTTCCTTGATCTGCGTCTTGGTGGCTTTGGCGGAAACCTCAAAAACCACCGTGTGCTGCGTCTCTTTTACGCCCAGCCCTTTTTCCGTGATGATCGGGCGGCGAATAATCTGGTAGTGAGGAGTGGACATCGTCTATTCCTTGCCCTTTTTCTTCGCGGCCTTTGCAGGCTTCTTAACGCCGGCTTTGGCTTTCTTGGCCGCGGCCGGCTTGGCCGCAGCTTTTTTCTCGCTTCGTGGCGCCGGCGCAATCGATTCCACATCGGGCGCGGCCGCCGGAGTCTTTTCCGGATCCAGCGAATGGCTCAAGCGCGCCACCGCTTCTTTCGAGAGCACAAGCAAATCATGATTCAACAACTCGTAGGGCTGCAGGCCGTTCGGCGCGACCAGCGTGACGCCTTCGATGTTCCGGCTGGCGCGCTCCAGGTTTGCGTTTTCGCCGTGAGCCACGATCAGCGCAGACTTTTTGTGATTCAATTTGCCCAGCACGCCGAGGAACCCTTTGGTCTTGTGATTCTCCAGCTCCCAGTCTTCCACCACGGTCAAGCGCTGTTCGCTGAGCTTCGCCGACAACGCCGAGCGCAGCGCGCCGAGCAACATTTTCTTCGGCAGCGCGTAGCTATAATCCCGCGGGCGGGGTCCATGAACCGTGCCACCATGGCGCCAGAGCGGCGAGCGAATAGAGCCCACGCGCGCGCGCCCGGTGCCCTTCTGCTTCCAGAGCTTGCGGCCCGCGCCGCTGACCTCGCTCTTGTCCTTGGTCTTGTGCGTGCCCCTGCGCAGTCCGCGCAGATACCAGCGCGAAGCTTCATGCAAGAGGTGCTGGTTCACCTTGACGCCAAACACCGCGTCCAGGAGATCGAGCTGGCCGACCTTGCTGCCTTTTAAATTGACTACGTCAACCACCGGCATAATTTCGTTTCCTTATTACTTGGCTTTTCTTACTTTGCGAATGAAAATGTACGTTCCGCTGGGGCCGGGCACCGAACCCTTGACCAGCAATAAATTCTCGTCACTGTCCACTTTCACAACTTTCAAATTCTTTGCGGTTACCCGCGCATGGCCCATGTGACCCGGAAAATGCTGGTTCTTCCATACGCGCGAGGGAAACGAGCTCCCACCGATGCCGCCCGGAGCACGGTGAAACATCGATCCGTGAGTGGCGTCGCCGCCCGCATAATGCCAGCGCTTCACGCCGCCGGCAAAGCCTTTGCCCTTGCTGACGCCGCTGACGTCGACCAGCTCGCCCGCCTTGAAATTTTCTACCAGCACGCGATCGCCGACTTTGGTTTCGTCTTTCGATTCCTCCAGGCGAACTTCCTGGAGCACTTTCATGGGCGCCGCGCCGGCTTTCTTGAAATGTCCGGTCATAGCTTTGTTGACGCGCTGCGGCTTGACGAATTCCACGAGGCCGAGTTGCGCGGCTTCGTAGCCGTCGATCGCCGCCGTGCGGCGCTGCACTACCACGCACGGACCGGCTTGCAGGACGGTGCAACCCACCGCCGTGCCATCGTCCTGGAAGATCTGCGTCATCCCCAGCTTGATTCCGATAATCCCGTTGACCGCCATGCCTGCTCTCTCTTCCGTGTCTCGAAAACCTAAATTTAAAATCGAAAATACGAACTGTTATTTCGTGTGGCCGAAAGCTTTGATTTCCACGTCCACGCCGGGAGGAAGATCGAGTTTCATCAACGCGTCGACGGTGTCCGGTGTCGGCTCGAGGATATCGATCAAACGCTTGTGCGTTCGCATTTCAAACTGCTCACGCGATTTCTTGTCCACGTGCGGCGACCGCAGCACCGTCCAGCGGTTGATGGTGGTGGGCAGAGGAATCGGGCCGGCAACATCCGCGCCGGTACGCTTCGCGGTGTCCACAATTTCCTTGGTGGACTGGTCGAGAATTCTGTGATCGTACGCCTTGAGGCGTATACGGATTTTGTCGCCTTGTCTCATAAATTATTCGATAATCTCCGTTACTGCTCCAGCTCCCACCGTGTGCCCGCCTTCGCGAATCGCGAAACGCAAACCCTTTTCCAGAGCTACAGGAGTAATCAGTGTCACTTCGCAGCTGACGTTGTCGCCCGGCATCACCATTTCCACCCCG
>JBBSFG010000003.1:0-39613 GCA_038238965.1 Candidatus Acidiferrales bacterium
CCACAATCTGCCGCCTGATCGCGTGTGGTTCGCTCCCAATGGAGTCGGCCCGGAATTTTTTCATTCCCGTTTAATCTCCACTACGTCCGCACCCAGGCTTTTGTTTGTTGGAACGTGGATCGATCACAAGGGTATTTATTCGCTGACCGAAGCATTTGAGCGATTGCGTAAGCTCGTTCCGCAAGCGAGGTTGACGATCGCCGGTTGTGGCGTGCCCGAGGAATCCGTTCTCGCTCAATTTTCCGTTGCCGCGCGATCATCCGTTCGAGTGCGGCGGTTCGTGACGCGACCGGAGATGCCTGCGCTTTACGCCGAGCATGACATTTTTGTCTTGCCCTCGCTCGTGGAAGGTATGCCTTTGGTTTTGCTCGAAGCCATGGCCTCCGCTCTTGCAGTCGTGACTACCGAGTCGAGCGGCATGACCGACCTTGTCGAGGATGGCTATGACGGTTTGCTGAGCATTCCAGGCGACGCGCCTTCGCTGCTGATGGCCATCACCACTCTGTGCCGGGACCCGCAACTCCGCTATAGCCTCGGTTGCGCCGCGCAGGAAAAAATGAAACGTTTCACCTGGACGCGCAGCGCCCGGCGGCACGAGTCGGTGTTTTTGCGCGCCCTCGGCGTTACGCCCGCCCCCTCTGGCCTCGAATCCAAAAAACACGATTCGGCGGGCCTTTCGTGTGCAGGAAAGCTGTCTTAAATTGAGCCGCTCAAAAATCCAATTTAACGATGTTCACGAGCCTCAGCGCCTGATTCCGCGCGCTCTGCTTCACCCCTTTTTTGGCTGGGCTGGGCTGCGCCCCATTCTTGCGCAACACACCTCGGATGAACACCAGGCGCTCGAGCGGCATGCTCGTGGGAGGTCTCAGGTTGTGGAAATCGGCGTGGCCGAGGGGGCCTCAGCCGTAGCTCTCGCCGATGGAATGGACCCTGAAGGCTGCCTCTACCTGGTCGATCCCTATCACCTGTCCCGCGTTCCACCCCTCAATTTCTTGCGACGCTCTGCGCAAAGAGCGGTAGCCCGCCAGCACCGGCCAAGGACTGTTTGGATTCAACAATTCAGCCACCAAGCCGCCAAAAATTGGAATACGCCGATTGATTTCCTGATGATCGATGGCGATCACGCCGAACAAGCTGTGCAACAGGATTGGGAGGATTGGCATCCCCATGTGGTTGGTGGCGGAATTGTCGCCTTTCACGACGCGCGCCTGTTCCCGTCGGGCTGGACCTCGCCGGTCTATGGGCCCGTGAGATTTATCAACCGCCGATTTCGTGAATCATCGCAAGGGGGTTGGGAAATCATTGACGAAGTAGATTCCTCGGTGTTCGTTCGTAAGCTAACGGTATGACGAAAGCTGGTGCTTGACCCATTTGCTTACTCTGGGCATCAATTATTCCCGGATGCACGATTCTTCCTCGTGCATCGTGCGCGACGGAGAACTGCTTTTCGCCGTCGCGGAAGAACGGCTCAGCCGCGTAAAACACGACGCCGCTTTTCCGCGGCTCGCCATTCAGGCCTGCCTCGACTTTGCCGCCGTACAAGCCGCTCAACTGGATGAAGTGTGTTTCGGATGGCCGCGCGCCGGCGCAGCGTTTCGCCACGATCTGAAATGCTTCGCTAGCGGGAAAATGCGGCTCAGTTATCTGGAAGTCTTGAACGCTACGCTGCATTTCCTCAGCATGCGGCATCAACAAGGCGGCGCGAAACGCTTTACGCAGCACTTTGGCAAAGTGAAAGCCCGCATGCGCTTTGTCGATCACCATCTCGCCCACGCGATCAGTGCCTACGCTTTCTCTGGCTTCGAAGAATCGGCCGTGGTGGTTATGGATGGCCGTGGAGCGTGGGAAGCTACTTCGATCTGGCACGGCCACGATGGCCGGCTGGATCATGTTTTGACCATTCCGTTTCCCGACTCGGTTGGTTTTTTCTACAGCGAGTTCACCGAATATCTGGGCTTCCAACGCAATAGCGACGAGTGGAAAGTGATGGGCCTCGCTCCCTACGGCCGCCCCGGCGTGAGCCTGGATAAATTTATCGATCCTGCGGCACACCCCTATCGCGTTCATACCAAGCAACTGTTTTCACCCGGCCCCCGGGCCTTTGCCGGGATAACAAAATTGCTCGGTGCGCCGCGCGTTCCCGAAAGCGAAATTGACGACCGCCACAAAAATATCGCGTACGCCGTACAGGAGGCGTGCGAACTAGCGATGATGAGTGTGGTCAGGATGGCTTTGCAAAAAACCGGCAGCCGTAATCTGTGCATGGCCGGAGGCGTGGCGCTCAATTCCAAAGCCAACGGCAAGATCGCAGCTTCCGGCCTGGTCGACAAAATTTTCGTGCAACCCGCGGCCTCCGATGATGGCGTCGCGCTCGGGGCGGCGCTCGCACCTTGCCTTGACGCCGGTGGAAAGCTTCCCAACAGGGCCATGCGCCACGCGTATCTCGGGCCATTGTTTGAGGATGAAGCGATCGAGTCCGCGCTGCGTACGTACAAGGTGCGTTACAAAGCTCTTGCCGATGTCGCAGCAAGCGTTGCCGAACTGCTCGCGCAGGGCAAAATCATTGGCTGGTTTCAGGGACGCATGGAGTTTGGTCCTCGCGCGCTTGGCAGCCGCTCGATTCTAGCCGATCCGCGCGACCCCGAAATGACCGCTAAGGTAAACAACGCTGTCAAATTTCGCGAATGGTGGCGTCCCTTCGCGCCCTCCTTCAAAAAAGAAGCCGCTTCGGATTATCTGGAGAGCGCTGTCGATTCGCCGTTTATGATCCTCACCGCGCAAGTACGGCCGGAAAAGCGCTCCATTATCCCCGCGGTCACTCACGTGGACGGCAGCGCGCGGCCCCAAACGGTCGAAAAGGAAGTGAACCCACTTTACTGGCGCCTCATCGATGAGTTTGGCAAGCGCACCGGCGTGCCGGTCATCATGAATACTTCCTTCAATCTTCGTGGCGAGGCCATCGTGCACACTCCCACGGATGCTGTTCGCACATTTTTCAGTTCAGGTATGGATGCGCTGTGCATCGGCAACTTTCTGGTGGAGAAATAGCTTGAAAATTCTGGAAGGCGGCCTTGGCAGAGCCTTTCTTCGCTTTGCTTCGCCGTTCGTTAATTTAAGACGGCTTCCGTTGCTTGGCCCGGCATTGCGGTGGGCAGGCGCAAAACTGATTCCCCGCGATTCTCTCACTTGGGTGCAGGTGCAGCACGGTCCGGCGAAAGGCACGTGGTTGCAACTCAATCCCCGCACTGGCAGCGGCTATTTTCAGGGGCACGTCGAACCGGAAGTGCAAACTGTCTTGCAGGAATATTTACGGCCGGGCATGGTGTTTTACGATATCGGAGCAAATATCGGTTTTTTTTCGCTGCTGGCTGCGCGTCTGGTTGGATCTCAGGGCCGCGTCGTCGCTTTCGAAGCCGATCCGGAGATCGCCTCACGCCTTCGCGAGAACATTGCGCACAACCCGGATGTGCTGGTTTCGGTTGTAGAGAAAGCGGTTTGGTCCTCCTCGAATCCGGTGTTTTTTGCCCGCGCGGACACTCGTATATCTCCGGACCGCGGCTTGGGTCACGTTGTCGAACAACAAGCCACAGATGCCGCGCAGGCCGCGATTCGCGTTTCGGCGATTTCACTGGATGACTTCGTAGCCGGCTCGGTGGCGCCCGATTTCATAAAGTGTGATGTGGAGGGCGCTGAAGTGGAAGTATTCAGAAGCGCGCTAAAGCTTTTGTCGGAAAAAAAACCGGCTGTGCTTTGCGAGATGCACAGCAAAGAAAATCGCCGCGTTTTGTTGGAGCAATTCGCGCATCTTGGGTACCGTTGCGAACCCTGCGGCGGGAACCATATTTTCGCGCAAGTTGCACGGTAGGCCCGCTTCACCTAGCGTCAGATGGAAACTCGATCACCACTCTTTAGCGAGCACGGCAACAATCTTGCCCAGCGCATCCAGATCACGCGTGTCGATCACTTCCGCCGGTGAATGTGAATAACGCAGCGGCCAGCTTAGCGGCACGTCCACCGCACCGTAGCGCACAAACACCGCGCCGTCATTTCCGCCGCCGGTCACGCCATATTGCACTGGAATGTTATTCTCCTGCGCCAGCTTGACTACGCGATCGACGTATTCGCGCGGTGCGATATTGGAATTGTCCACCGCGCGAATCACGAATCCCTTCCCGATTTCCGCATCGGCAAACCGCTTGGACTCGATAGGCGAATCGGAGCTGACAAACGTATCGATGGCGAAAACAAAATCAGGGGACGTGCCCTCTTTGGCCAGGCGCTCTGCCGCCGTAGCCGCGCCTTTCAGGCCCACTTCCTCTTCAGTGGACCAGATAAATGTTACTTGCCGGTCCCCCAAATCCGGCCCCAGGGCCTTCACGGCTGCAATCAACGCCACGCAACCTACGCGGTCGTCAAAACTTCGCGCGTTTGCGCGCGTGCCGACCAGCGCCCGATACTTTTTGGGAATGGTTGCCCAGTCGCCAACCTTAATTCCCAGTTTCTGCGTTTCCTCCGCGGAACGCGTGCCCACATACAAATGCACCGCTTCGTCCATGGCCTGCGGGCCGCGCGGCCATTCGAAACCCGGTTGATCCCATTTTGCGGGCAGTTCCAGGACGCCGCCGACGGAAGTGCCATCAGTTTTTTGCAGCAGTACAACGTGCCCGAGAAAATATTCGGTATATCCGCCGCCCAGCACGTCCATCAGCAGTCGCCCGTCGGGCTCGATGGACTTCACTTGGTAGCCGATCTCATCCATGTGCGCCACAAAAACGAGCTTCCGCGCTTTTGAATTTGCTTTCGCACTCCCGAGTTTCAAAATCAGATTTCCAGCTGAATCTGTTTCCGGCTTGGCCCAGTGAGGCAGCAGCCGTTTCACCTGTTCGCGAACTTTTTCTTCATGGCCGCTCGCGCCGTAAGTTTCGGTGAGGATTTGGATGACCGGATCGCCGTCCGCCGTTCCGCTGAGTCCGCCCGATCCCATGCCGCCAGCGGGCTCCGCTCCCGTCGCGTAGCGGTAGAGCAACGCTTCCAGCGAAGCCATATCGCCGGTGCTGATCGTTTCGGCCGGCGTGACCGGATAAAGGCTGGCCAGCCCGAGATGCGCGAACCGCGCGGGCAACGCCGTCGGTTTTGCATACCCGGCCATCGCCAGCGTCGCCGCCGGCACTATTTCCATCTTCACATGATGCTCATCGGCAATTGTTTTCAGTTCGGCGCTCAAACCGCCAAGCGAAGCGGAAGCATCGCTTACTCCCAGCAAAACGCCGCTGCCCGGAATCGCCGCGCGAGCAGGAACTGCGGCAGGCATTTTCGATTCGTCGTTTCTCGGCGGCATCATGCGGCCAACATAAATCATCTCGTCAGGATGCAACTCGTTCAGCAAACGGTCCACACCTCGTCCGCCGGTCCATTGTTGCGCCGCAAATGCGACGGTGAGCGTTCCTGAGGTGTGATTCTTATTTTCATGCAGCATGCGCAGAAGATCGGTCAGCACTATGCAGCCCGCGTGGTCGCCAATTGCAGGCGAGGTAAGCTCATCGGCACCTAACTTTTGCGGGGTTCGTGCCAGCGCGATGGGATCGAGAAGATCTACGCCCGCGGCTCGGACTTCTTCCGCGCTAGTGGCGCCGATATCCACATACATTTCGTCGGGATGCGCCATAGTGGGCCCGTTCTTGCGCCCCGGTTGAAGATGTACGGACAGTCCCGCAAACACTCCGGGAATTTTCTTTTTCCCTCGCGTCATTACCCACACCGGCTGCGCCGCGTGCAACAAATCGAATACCGCGTTGGGCGCTCTCTGCGGCAGCCGCTGCACGCGCAAGTAGCCGTCGGAAGTAATTTCGCTGACCACATATCCCGGCTCGTCCATGGACGTGACGATCAGCCGGTGCGGAGTTCCGCTTCCGATCGTGACGAAGACGTTGCCAACGTTGTCGGTCTGTGGGGAAAAATCTTTAATCAGGTCGCGTATTCCAGCGGACAGCTCCTGTTCATACCCGCTTACAGCCGGCGTTGTCAGAATCCATTCCACCGAACCGCCGGGGCCGTGGACATACTGAGCCAGCGCCGGTTTTGCGGCGCCAAGGGAAGCCAGCAATCCGAATATTCCCAAGGAGAAGCGCAATCGTATTCCCATCGTCGTTCCTTCCCTTCGCGTCACCGGCACAACGCTTCGATCAGCGTCTCTTTCTTTTTTTCCGCAAGCTCGCTCAACGGCTGCAGTGACGCCAGGTATCCGCCGAAAGCGGCCGCCGCTAAAAATGCGAACGCTTCCGCAGCCAGCCACGGATTGCCGGTCAGCCTGGCGGTCGACAACACCAGCGCTGAAATGGCAGCCATAACGATCTGCGCGCCAAACATCAGCCAAACGGAAATGCCGGAATTTCGCTGGCCTTTCATGGAGCCGAACTGCAGTTTGCGTGGAAAACTCAACGAAGCCCAATTGGCGATGGGTAATTGCGCGGCAACCGTAAAAATCAAGGCGAAAAGCGTGGCCATCAGCGTCGGCGTGGAAGGCAGACCGATGCGCCACGCAAGCACCGCGCCGCAAATCAGCACCTCTATGGCAACCGTGGCCGCCGACACGATATTTTTTCCGGCAAAAACATCTGCGAACTTTACCGGGGCCATAAAATACGTCTGGATTCCCCGACCTTCGTACGCGAACGCATTGTACGCCGGGCCCATCAATACCAGGATGGTGTACGCCATCATTCCGGGAAACAAAAAGTCTGTGCTGATTCCTTTACCCCCTAGATAAAGCGGGTGTCTTCCGCCAAACTGCGAGCTGAACAAGAGTATCTGCGCCGGCGGCAGGATCAGCAGAAGAACTGCAAAGCCATTTCGCCGCAAGTAAAAATATTCCTTGCTCACCATGGCGCCGATCCTCGGTCCCAACAGGTGGCGCGCTCCGGTGTTGGCCCGGACTGCGGCGGAGGCGGCCTCCTCCGCCGGCAGGGCAAAGTTTTTCGCGCGCGCAGATTGCGGCATTGCCTGGCGCTCTGGCGCAGCTGACTCGCTCAATTCTTCGCCGCGATACTGCGCCTCAAGTCTCTGCCATAACAACACCGTGAAAAACGCGATGAACGCAGTCAGCCCGGCAAGGCCCACGTCCATATTCAAGAAGTCGTGCCGCAGCGCCCCTTCGATCGTCCGGCCCGCCAACGAGGGAGGAAAAGGAGCCAGATATTTCACCACGCCCACCAGCGCGGCGGGATTCCCCTTTCTGGCGAAGGTCCTCTGCGCCGGCGCAATAAACTGCATGGAAAACATCGACAGAATAAACAGCACAAAAAATATTTCGCGAGTGCGCCTTCGCGCCAATAGCTTCTCCAGCCACGACCCGACCAGCCTTTCCAGCGTGACGTTCAGAAAAACAAACATCACGACCACCACCAGCAGGATTGGCAGCACACCGGGACGCGCCGCCGTGGCTCCGGCCATCAGCGACAGCAACCACGTTAGCGACGCCAGTGCCGGGAAATCGGCCAATCCGTACGCCAAGCCGATCAGGTAAAACGCGCTGAGGTCAAGCGGGAAGCGCAGCAGCGATCGAAACTCGAATGTCGTTCCGAAGCCCACCGCAAAAACGGGAATGACCTGCCAAAAAAGAAAAATAGCCCAGAACGGCAGCGCCAGCCACTGCAGCCGTCCTTGGGACACCAGGGAATATCCCGCGAAGCCGAACAATATCGACGGCCCAATTACCAGCAGCACACCAAAAATCGAAACAAAAATCATCCCCACAATATCGAGGACCTTGTTCTTCTTGTGCAGGCTGTTGATCAGCATCCGCCAGCGAAGTTTGGCTACCAGCCGGATTTGATCGGCGAGGCTTACCGGGCGCGTTACGTCAGCCATGACAGCTCATCGACCTGGGGTTGCGTTCCGCTCTGCGCGACGATGGAAAGAAATATTTGTTCCAGCGTTTTTTTCTCTCCCGCGTCGCCGGGAATTCCCGCGCGCAATTCGTCCAGGGACCCTTGGGCCACCAGATGCCCCTTGTGAATGATGGCCACGTGACTGCACAACCGCTCCACAATTTCCATCACGTGCGAAGTCAAAAAAATCGTTACCCCGCGTTCCGTCATTCGCCCAAGCAGGGCTTTCAGCGCCCCGGCGGCCAAAGCGTCTACTCCCTCAAAGGGTTCGTCCAGAAAAAGGATTCGCGGTCCATGGATCACCGCGGCGGCCAATGCCAGTTTCTTCTGCATGCCGTGGGAATAGTCCGCAATCATGGTTTTCGGCCGATCCGCCAGTTGCATGAATTCCAGCAACTCTTCCGCGCGCTGCACGGTGAGTTTTTCATCCAAACCGTACATGCGCCCCACAAATCGCAGGTAATCCGTGCCGGTCAAGCGTTCGAATAGTCCCATGCCTTCCGGCACCACGCCGATCTGGCGTTTTACCTCTACTGGATGCGCCGCGAAATCCATGCCCAGCAATTCAACTCGGCCCGACGAGGGCACCAGCAGGCCCGTCAGCATCTTGATGGTTGTGGATTTTCCCGCACCATTCGGCCCCAAAAAACCAAAAAATTGCCCGGCCGTCACTTCCAGATCTATTCCGTCCACCGCCAGCAAGTTTCCGAATCGCCTGGTAAGTTTCTCCGTGCGGATTGCCACATCCGTCATGATTTCTCCGTTGTGGTGCGCAGAAAACTCTAGCACGACTACACTGCGAGGCCGCAGTGACTCGTTCTGCTTGCAGCGAAATGATCGTATTGGTTCGGAAATGCCGGCTAGATCTTTTCGGTAACGGCTGTTTTGTCCGAAACGCCGGCCACTTGCAACTCCTTCGAGGACATGGCGGCGAGAACCGCTTCCAGTTCGACACGAAACACCGCTCCTCCTCGCTGGCCGTTGTAGCAGAAGATTTTTCCGCCATGCTCCTGCATGATGCCGAAGCAGATGCTTAGTCCCAGGCCGGTGCCTTTTCCTACCGGCTTGGTGGTATAGAACGGATCGAATACCCGGTGTGGCTCCTTCATCCCGGGTCCGTTGTCGGTGAACACCACCACCACGTTGCCGCGATGGCGCATGGTCTTGATGGTCAGCACTCCGCCATTGGCCGCTTCCATGGCATCTACAGCATTGCTGATGATATTGAAAAATACCTGCATCAATTGATTTCCGTCGGCGCGCACGGCCGGGAGCACGGACTCCAACTGCATTTCGATCCTGATGGCGGTGTTGTGCAGGTCCAGGGTGCGGAGCTGCACCGCATTGGTTACCACCGTGTTCAGATCCAGCAGCGTGCGCTCCACCGGCACCTGTCGCGCGAAACTCAACAAATTTCCGACCAAAGTTTTGGTACGGCGCGCCTGCTCGCGAATCTTGCCCGCGGTGACTCGCGCTTTTTCCGAAAGGCCCGGATCGTCTGCCAGCAGATCCGAAAAACCAAGAATTGCGGTCAGGGGATTGTTGATCTCGTGAGCCGCGCCGGCCGCCAGCTGGCCCAGCGACGCCAGTTTTTCGGATTGCACGATTTGCGTTTGCAGCCGCCGCAAATTGTGTACCGACTGCTCCGCCTCGTCCAGCAGCCGCACCCGATCGGCGTCCGCCAAGTGCGTGCGCATGAAAACCAGAATAGCCAGCGGTATTGCGGCGATAAATGTGGCCATCAGTCGGAAATCGCGAACCGCCGGGCCGTCGTTCGAAAATTTCACGGTGTAAATGGCAAATATCGGCAGGGAGATCACCGCCGCCATAGCGAGCCGGGCCGCCCACACGCTTTCGCCTCGCGTTTCGTTCTCTGCATCGCTTTCGGATGATGGCTCATCCAGTTTTTCGCGGTTTTGGTAAGCGATCGCTCCGGCTAGCGCGAACCACAGAAACGAAGAAATCAGCGGCAGATCGTGCAGGCTACCGGTGTAGTACTCCCCCGTGTCGCTGCCCACGTTGATGGCCAGGGAGGACAGCATGTACAGTGTGGCGCCGCCGAATAGATTGGCGTAAACCGTTTTCCACGCGCCGCTTGAGCGCAGCCACAAAATACCCAGGCTGACGACCAGCACCACGTTCTGGATGTTGGTCACCACGTTGTAGGTGTAGTTGTACACGCCCAATGAAGGGGCCGCGTACATCCACGGCAGCACTACGTAAACGTACAAAAATGTCCACCAAACAAACAGCACGATGAAATCCAGATACCCGAAGCGCAGGCGCAGCTCTTCCCGCTTTCGATGCGGACGCAATGCCAGCGCCGCCATCATCGGAATACCGCGCAGGAAGAAAACGATATCGCCCGGGAATAGGCTGGGAAGCGGCTGGTGCAGATACACTTCGTAATACGTCCACGAAAACTGCCCGACCATCCACAGCGTGCAACCCAGCGCCAGCAGCATCCAGAACGCATTGCGCCGCCATACTGGCGTGCCGGCGTTCGCCAGCAGTCCAGCGTTGGCGATCAGCGGAACCAGGCATTGCACCAGGTCGCCGAAAGTAATCAGCGATTGGTGCCCGCGCGGTATGCTGAGCGAGACCGCCGCGTATGCGACCAGCACCGCCAGCCACACTCCCACCATCCAGCCGATTTTTTTGGAAGAGGCCATACCGTTGGGCTCTTTCCAGTCTAGAGAAGCGTTTGAGGGCGGGACATCTCCAATCTCTGTCTCATGGCCTAAGAATTAATGATGACTACTTCGCGAGGCCACGGGCGGCGGTATTTCGTGCCGACCTCCGGCTCGCGTTCAAACACATCAGGAGGTGCAGCAGGATTGTGCAGAAATTGTGGGTCGATTTGAAAGGCGCGATTTTCTATTTGATAAGCGCTGTTTACATGGATTTCCGATGCCCAGGGTCAGCCGGGCAGGTACAATAATCAGCGGAGGAGTGGGTGAGCGGTTGAAACCGGCGGTCTTGAAAACCAACGGATATTCTACGCTTTATTTGGTTTCAATAGTTTACAAAACACTTCGATACACCTATTTGGCGTCAGTTGACCAGAAATCGACTCTAGTGTGGGACAACATGAGAGACATTTATGAAAGTGTGGGACAGCCGAAAGAACGCCTAACGGTTTTGGAGCCGGAGCATGATTACCGATTAGTTAATATGGGCCTCTGGGAGCGGGTTGTATCCTCTTATATGGCGTATATGGCGCGCCCCAGACCAGTCTCACTTTTGAGACGGCCCGACCCCGACCAAAGATAACCACAAATAATTGTTGACGCCCTTTTGAATTGGTTATAAGATTGTCACGTTCGATGCGGTCTGTTGACGCTAGAACAATTTTTAACTCGACGTCCCGAGGACCGGTCACTTCGAAGACCGAAAACAGCAAGTGGCGACCGCGACGGATTGCTACGAGAGCATCCCGAGGGGTGTAGTCTTTTAAGACGGCAAACTGCTCCAAGCCGCCGGTGCTTCCCTTCAAACGGACAGCGCACTCGAATCAAATCGTCATTTGAGTGTGCTATGTCTGACTCCGTTCACGCTGTTGATGTAAACGCCGCCATATCGCTGGACCCGTCGCAGATTCTGACGCCGCTGGAACTGTGCGCGCGCTTGAAAGTTTCTGAGCGATGGGTCTACGAGAAATCCCGCCGTCGCTGTAAAAATCCCCTGCCGGTAATTCACATCGGAAGATATTTGCGTTTCGACTGGTCGGAAATCACGGCTTGGTTAAAGAAACAAAGTTCGGGCTCGGGTGTCGCGAATGTTTGATATCCGAACCGTTCCTGACCTGACGACTGCCGCAGAATCGCAACCTTATATAGTTCCTGCCGCCGAGCAACCGCTCGTCGATGAGCGGTTCTACGAGCGCGCCATGCGCGACGTCCGCGCCGCCGAGTTGGCGACCATGTTCCACGGCACCCTGCTGCCGCTGCTGGTTCAAGTTCGCCAAGACTTCCTAGACAAGGACGCCGGTGAGTTGATTAACGGGTGCAGCACTTGGGGCGAATACTGCTCCAACGTCCTTCATTACTCCGAGTCCCACGTTCGCAGACTCATCGCCGGTAACAACCCCGCGACCGCGAAGCACGATGGCAGCACGAAACGAAAGTCCCCAGCCACGGAGCCGACTGGCGAAGCAGCCGCGTCCGCGGAACCTACCGAGTCAGAACCCGAAGCGCTTCGCCAACAACAGCGTGAGATTTGCAAACCAATCAGCGACCGCAGGGATTTGTTCGAGGGCTGGAAGTTAATCACAGGCGGGGTTACAGATTCCAACACTCTCCTCTACGACCTGACGCTCGAGGGCTTGACCCCAAAGGCAATCGCACAGGTTGTTGCGCTCCTCGGGCAAAAGGACGCCCGCCCGCCAGCAACTGACCTGACGGTGGTGCAAGCCAAACCCGAGCCAGCGCCCACGAAGCCGACCGCCGCCGCTGAAATGCCGTCACGCGCCGCTGAAAATACGCCGACGGTCGCCGGGGACGAAGCGAACCAACAGTGCCTCTCCGCTGCGGGTTTTGTATACCGCGATGAAGCCGCGGCACTCAAATTCGAGGCGCAGCATTACCCGTATTTCGTGATTCGACTGACCAAGGGAAAGCATAAAGGCAAGTATCTGGTGGACGACAGAGGCAAAACATCCCCAGAGATATTTGATGCGTTTCGGCTGCCAGTAGAAAAAGAGTTTTTCATGGCGCGGTTTCGCTACCTCGATATAGACGCCTCACTAGCGGAGGGCGAAATCGAAGTCATCCGGGTCGAGGCAACGTTCGCCACAAAGGTGATGCGATGAGCACCACGATATTCGGAACCGCTGTGCACGAAGCCGGACACGCCGTCATCCTGCTGCGTCTAGGCGGCAAGATAGAGCGCATCTGGTTGAATGACCCAGAGAAAATTTTCGGTGTTGGCGGTCGCTGCAACCCCGTCGTAGATACAAGAGCGAGCGTCGCGACTTCCGACAAACAATTCCGCGCCATCTATTCGCCGCTCTTCGCCGTTGACGGGCACTTCGCTGAACTGAGGTGGGGCGGGGGCGGGGCTCTCGGCTCTTTTTTCAATGGCGCTAGCGGAGACTTTGACTCTCTGGCACGAGCAGCCCGCGATTCGCGCGCTCTGGCGATGGGCCATGATTTTATACGCCGGGGGCCTCGCACAAACAAGGCCGACAAAGCCGTCGCCCGCAAGGTCTGGGCAAAGGCGATGCGCGAACTGGGTCGTATGGCAAAGAAAGACCCGACCATTCAACGCGATGTCTTGGCGGTTGCCGCTGCGTTAGTCGAGAAGATGAGCCTGACCGGCGCGCAGATCGACGCCATCATTCAACAACAAGGCGACATGGTAGACGTGTATTCGACGTCGGGGTCGTCTCCCGGTCAGCGACCGGCGTACTCACTCGCCTGCACCGCCCCTCAAAATTTTATAGAAGCAAACGCGACCGGCGCGAAGTGTGTCCGGAGCGGCGCGAAAGCGCGGAAGGATACAAACCAATGAAGCGCGGCGCAGAACAAAGACGTTCAAGTCGTTCCGGCAGGGGCCGAACCTTCGCCGATTTTTCCAGTGACCGAGAGCAGGGCGGCAAGACCTTGGCCGACATCCGCAACGCCGACCACGCTGAGAAGAAAACGCAGTTACTGCGGGACAGCATCCGCCGGGCTCGCGAACGTTGGTCGCGATGTGAGCCACCCCTTGACCCGACATGGCTTGGTCGGTCGTTCGAGATGAACGGCAAGGGCTTATTCGAGATCGTCGGTGCGTTCACGAGAGACGACGAGACACAGATTGTGGCCGTGAACGGCGAAAAGTTGGCGCACCTCGGCCTCGCCTTCATCCGCGAGAAATTGGCTTTGTAAAAGTAGTGCCCGGCAGAACCGGGCGAGAAAGGAAGTGCACAGTGTTTCCTCAAGAAATCGCATCGACGTTGACAAGTCTGTTTAAGAAAAAAGAGCGCGGGCTCGTTATTTTTCTCCAAGGCCCGCCGGGCATCGGGAAGACAGCGAGCGTAGCACAAGCCGCAAGAGCCGTCTCAAAGACATTGCGCACATTCGCTCTACCGACCTGCGAGTCCGTAGACCTTCGTGGTCTACCGCACGTCGAGAAGGGCGCAACTGTCTGGGCCTCGCCTTTGCCGCGCGACGGCGAAGGCATCTTGTTGCTGGACGAACTATCGAGCGCTGCACCGGACGTACAAGTCGCAGCGCATCATCTTGTACACGCCGAGGTCGGTTCCGATATGTCTCTTCCGGCTGGCTGGCATTTGGTACTGACCGGCAACCGTGCCGCCGACAAGACTCACTATCGCGCTGTTGGTGCGCCGCTGCGAAATCGCTTGGTGACCATCAACGCCGAACCCGACGTCAGGCAATGGGCCGAGTGGGCGATGGAGAACAACGTTTCGTCTACCGTCGTCGGCTTCCTTCGCTGGCGGCCTGAGTTACTGATCGCGAAAGAAATTCCGAGCGAAGGCGCTTTTCCGTCGCCGCGGTCATGGGAAGCCGCGTCAGGAATCATTGAACTCGGTATGAGCACTGCAATTGAGAGTGAGATGATACGCGGCACAGTCGGAGAAGGCGCGACGATTGAGTTTGGGGCTTATCTCCGCACTGCGCGCGAGTTGCCGACTATCGAATCCATTATTGACCAACCGACCAAAGCCGTGGTTCCCAAGTCTCCGTCTCAGCAGTATGCCCTGACCACGTCGCTTGCTCAATATACCCGTGAACACAAAAAGTCGGCGATGCGCTTTATCGCACGCATGCCTGCCGAGTTCGCTTTGCTCTATGTGATGGACGTTCGTCGCGGCGGTCACTACGACATCCGCAAAGATGATGCTATTGGTCGCTGGATTTCGGATCACAGCAAACTCTTCGAGACCGGGATGGCGGCATAGCATGCGAAAACACAACTTCGTAGTCACGATTGACAACAAGGAAGTCTTCTCGAAAGAAGGCGAGACGTATCCGATCTACAAAGAGGCGCGCCAAACCATAGAATCTGAGCTTTGGCAAGTCCTTCACAAACAATATGGTGCGAATGTGGGAGACAAGGACTCGATCCGCATCTCGATGTCTGTGATGTGCACCATGAACGGCAGAGCACCGAGACGACCGGCAGATGTCATTGCTGCCGAAAAGCAACGGTGCGAGGATAAGCGTCAAGCGCGGCAGGCCCGAGAAGATGCACATGAGAAAGGAAGAGCATTAGCAATTCTACGGACTAGGAAGCGTATTCAACATCAGGTAGATCACGCGTTCGCGCTCGGTAAGAGAGGCACAGAACCAGCAGCAAAGTACATCACCTGCGAATGCAATGCACCTGCCGATTATGTGTTGTTGAACCACGCGCTCACTCGCGGCGTCACTGTTCTCGACGAGGATTTGATTGACGGGGCCGTGTGTGAGGAACACAAACTCGGATACGGGGGACGAAGTAAAGACAAGGTTCCTTGTTCTCGTTTGGAGTTCTTTTACGATGGCGTACGCCAGATTGCGATCAAGTCATGAGCACCGTATCCGACAAGATAGAGCGCTGCTCCGCGCAAATGCTTTTGAAGTACCCATGGTGGGCCAGCCTGTACCTGAACATGATTCGTATTGAGACCGTTGGCGTCGAGACGATGGCGGTGGACGGAACTCATCTCTTTTACAACCCAATGTTTACCGAGTCCCTGACCGACAAGGAGTGCATCGGAGTGCTACTCCATGAAGTCGGTCATATCGCCTTGCTACATGTCTACCGCCGTAAGTACCGGGAGCCAGAACGATGGAACGTAGCCTGCGACAAGGTCGTTAACGCGTTGTTGGTTGCGGCCAACATCCCGCTGCCTGAAAATCTCGTACCGCCCGGGCCGTTGGGTTCTCTGGCGGAAGAACTATACGAGCAGATTACTCCGGAAGAGATGGCCTTGTACAACCGGGACGTGTTGGAGCCGGGGTCAATGGGCGCGCCGTCCGATGCGCCAGAAAAATCCGAAAAAGATTGGCGTGACGTCATCGCCGGTTCTCACGGTCTGATGCCCGGGGCTTTTTCCAGAATCATAGAAGAAGCCACACAGCCGCGAAAAGACTGGAAGGAAGAACTGGCCAAGTTTATTCACTCCACTGCCAAAGCGGACTCGCACACTTGGGCACGCCAGTCACGTCGCAGCAAAGGTATGCCCGGCTGGAACCGCGAGGTCGAAAGCAACATTGTCATCGTGTTGGACACCTCGGGTTCTGTTACAGGCCCGATTCTCAACGCGTTCGTCGCAGAGTGCCGTGCGATCACCTCGTTGAACGGAATCAGCGCCGTGATTATGAGCGCGGACGCGCTCGTCCATCAAATCGTGGAACCGGGCGGCGAATTCCCCACCGAATGGAAGGGTGGCGGCGGCACGAGTTTTATACCAGCGCTGAAAGCCGCAGCGCAGTACGAGCCCAACTGCATAGTTTATTTAACGGATGGTTGCGGAACGTACCCGAAGGGCAGTGAGTATCCCGTGCTGTGGGCTTTGACCAATCCTTATAAGGTGCCGTTCGGAGAAACAATCTTATTGGAGGGAATTGAAAATGTCTAAGACACCAAGAATAAAGCATCGTGCAGAAGTCATACTAACCAACTCGAAGGGCCAACAACTACATGGTTGGGGCTGCACCGGAGAGCAGGAGTATCAAGACTACGGCGGCAGGGGTGGAAGCACCCTTTACTTGCGCGTCCCTATAAGCAAGGTGATCGGTAGGGTCGATGAGTTCACCGTCTCCGTTGAGTACCTCGGAGAGAAGCAATACAAACAGACCTACCAACAGCGTGTCAAGTCATTGGCCTCGTCTGAGAAGCGCCGAGAGAGATTGGAAAAAGAACAGGAGCGCCTCAAGAAAGAGCGCGACGAAAAACAGTTAGTTCAACGACGAAATCGCATAGTCAACCAGATCGAGTTGGCCTTTGTGAAGGAAGGCAAGGAAGCGGTCAACTTTGTGACTTGCGATAAGTGCGATGGCGCGGCGACGCACCTTGGCCTGACCCACGAGAACGCCGGAAGCCAAGTCATAGACAACGATCAAATCACCGGCGCATGGTGCGAAGATCACGACGACAAATACGACCGCCCGTACAAAACCACCGCCACGATTGAGTGCGCCCGTCTGGAATTTTTTTACAACGGCTTACGCCAAATTTATGTAAAGGCGGCGTGAGCAAGCACAGTTTCGCAGCACCCGTCCGGTGCCTTAAGACCGGCGGCAATGAGAGGCAACAACAATGTCACGGAAGAAAATAGAAGCCAGTTCCGATGGACACGCGCATCGAGACGGTCAAGAAAATTATCACGCCGCTCTTGCGCGATGGTTTCGAATATGGCGGCTACAGCACGTAAGGCAATCAGCGGGCCGGGCAACCGGCCCACAAATTTAGAACCGAGGACACCTTGAACAACACACATTTTAAGACATCGGAGGTCAGCGCCGACGCGTATCAGTCGTACGGCGGTGGATCATCTCCCGGCGAACGCACGGCAATACCTTGCCCGCCGAAACCCCCGAATTTCGAACGGCTCCTCCGACTGTCTATTGCCGAATTGCATGCGCGACGCGCCTTGGCAGAGCCTCGTGTGCGCCTGCGCCGAATGCGTGGCAGACGAGCGCTGGCGCTTATGGTGCCGGCGTGAGAACCCAAAGAATAAGCGAAATCGGCATACAGGCGTGCGTTTTAAAGCCATAGCCGGGAAATGACACAGGCGCGACCACGCCACCAAAGGGTCAGAGCACTCTCAGGCTCACAGGAAAAAGGACATGTTCGAATTCGAAGAAGTAGACACAACAGAAACGCCCGTAACAGCCGCCGAGATACTCGCGGAGGTCGAGGCGGGAGTTGAAGCCGAGATTTGCGATGAGCCCGACGCGTCTGCGGCGACACCGCCGGAAGCGCCGCCGGATGCGCTACTTGTTGGCGGTCACGAAGAGCCGGAAGAACTAGAAGAGTCCGACGAGTCCGACGAAGCGAAGCGGTACCGCGATGAAGCGAAGAGTTTCGCCAAAGTCTACGACATTAACGAAATTTATTCGCAGTTCGTTCAAAATCCCGACGAAGACGTCATAGAAAAACTGATGAACGCGGTGACCCGCTTGGCCGCCGGGGTCGTTCGGGCACGAGCAGGCGGTTTTCAAGGCTACTTGAACAGCAGCGCGTTTGAAAACGATCCTACGGAAATATCGCAGGACGCGTCCATGAAGGTCTTGAGGGCGTTGCGCGCCGGTCGGTTCAAAGGCAAGTCGAAGTTTTCAACATGGTGCTTCAAGATTTGCAAAAACACTGTGCTCGACGCGATGCGCCAAATCGAACGTCGCGGCGAAGAAACGCTTGGCGACGACGTTGCCGACGAGCCTGTGCCGGGCGTTGGCGTCAGCGGCTCGGGGCAAACCGGTTACGGTGGAGAAGGAACCGACCACCTCGGCGGGTCCCAAGGCATACTGCCGAAAAATTTCACCGACCGTACCGAAGACGCCATCATCGATGAACTTGATTATGAGAAAGCGTACCGGCGTCTCACCGGGCGCGAAAAGAAAATAGTCCAACTGTTTCGCGACGGCCATACGCCACAAGACATCGGCAAGGCGTTTGGGCGCGACGCCAAATGGGCGTCCAACCAACTGCAGCGGCTGAAACTACTACTGCAGCACGGCCTGCACATCGTCAAGAGCGTTTTCCACACCTGTCAACTGCCGAAGGTTCCGGTCGCCGAACTCAAAGACGGCGAATTGTACGTTGACGACGGCAACGGCGGGCATCGTCTGCTGGGTAAATGCAAATGCCGCAAGCAGTTGACGACGCTTGAATTAAAGACACTCGTTGATAACGGCGAGGCTCAGCCGATTTATAAGACCGTGGCAGGCACGCTCGTTCCTTGCGAGGATGTCTGGGCTCCGCAACTCTGTCAGGTTCCGCGCGTCGGTTTAAACTCAAACTCCGCAGACATAGACCGCGCCACACTGGGCGATTATCAGAGCCTGCGGGACATTGAAATCGCGCACGAAATGTCCGTTATGGCGTTGCGCGCGCTGATCGTCCCGTTCCGCGACGACCCATGGGAGGGTCGCGTGGTCTTTACTGCGTTCGCGGAAGGCCGCACCAAGGGCTGTTTCACGAAACACCAGTGGGTCAAGCCGGAACCTCGGGTCGTACCGCCAGAGTTTCAGAAAACGCTCGTGGAAACGAAGGTCCGGTGCACAGAGTGTGGGAAGCGCAAGATGGACTTCTACGAATACTCCGACGGGTCGCGCTGCTACGTCCACGACGGGTGCAGTAAAAACGGCGATTTTCTGCATATTTCAAGAAAACTTGCGCCGTGGGTAAGCAAACAGCCCGACTCGACTCGTCTAATTGGTGGAAGGGACCTCACCGTCGCTTCCCCGATTTGTGAGATCGGTCGACCATTTCCTCCCGAGGGCACTCAGGTGCCCTCACTTTTTTCGTCAAGTTCGCAGGTGGAACCCACCCCCCCCCATAGAAGGAGTTAATTAAGATGTCGCACCCAAGTCTAAGTACGTTGGGCAAGTTGGAAAATTTGCTGCGGGTCACGAATCTCACGATCACACGCGTCAGTTATCTGTGCGCCCAGTACGGCATATCGTCTTGTTTTGAGGCAAATTTAAGCCGCGCCACCAAAGGTGGCCGCCCCCTACCGCCCGACGCCGATTTGGCCCGGCGGGGGTTACTTCTGAAAATAGAGAATCTTATTCAGCAAGCAAAACCATTCGAACTTTCGTTTTCTAACACCGACGCCGTGAAACAAATTCTCGACCGGATCGACGATGGTGGTCTTTGGTTTGCAGTGGTCGATACAACGGAACCGGTACCGACGACCGAGTAAACAGTTTGGGCAGGACAATCCGCTGCAAAGCGGCGCAGTCAATCCCCGAGAGCCCTAATGGCTCGGTGCAAACGGAGGAAATTTCCTTACGACAGCGATGCCGAGTGTGAACAGCATGAAATTTAGTAAGAAAGACGAAGACCGGTGCAGCAGCGTATTTGATTCGCAGTATCGGTGTGATCGAGAGCTTGGCCATTATGGCAAGCATTACAGCCGCGTAGAAAATGTCGGCTCTACCAGTTGGACTGATGCCGGATTGGCCCGAGTTCTAAAGGAACGACGAGAGAAGGAAAATACGCAGTAGAAATACGCAACGGCCTTGGCGTAATCGCGGGCATGAGAAAGGAGGTGAGCCGACGGGCTATAAGCGAATCCATCGATTCATAGGCGAAAATGACACACCGAGGCAGAATCAGAACCTTCATCCCCAACCGAAATCATGGCTTTATCTTTGAGCCGGAAACCAACACAGAGTATTTCTTTCATACAAGTCAGTTCACCGGCGAGCCCGCACTCAGCATGCAGGTTACTTTCGAGGTTGCTCCGCCGATCAAAGAAGGCTTGCGATTGCAGGCCGTCAAAGTCACGCCCATCGACCCAATCGCCGCAGTGTTGTCTCGGGCGGTGAAATCGTGAGCGCCCAAATCGCAACAACGGCGCACGTCGAGTTGGCGAAATTACGTCTGCGGCAGTTCGGCAACAACGAGACTGCGCTGCAGCATTTGACCATCCTCGACAAGATTCCAGCCGATGAGGCGAACGCTGCGCTGGCGATTGCTCAGCAGCCGGTAGTCATCGCGCCGTCTGAGCCCATAGCGGTCGCAACGGTGGAGACGGTAGCCATCGAAGCCAGCGCTGTTGAGTCGGAAGCCATCAAACCGTCAGACGGCGAGCCGAGCAGTTCGGACGTAGGGCAGGATTTTCAGCGTCGTCCGGTTGGAGAGCCACAACTCGAACCGCCTGCGCCGGTACAAATCGGCTTCGCCGCCATTGCGCTGCCGCTGGCAGCAAAAGGTATTCCGATGACACCGGTTACCGCGTTGCAAAAAGGTGCCTTCTTGCCCGATTGGCAGAAGTCTGCCACGACCGATCCCGAGCAGATTCACCGCTGGGACAAACAGTATCCCAGCAGCAACGGCGGATGCGTTGCTCGCGCCGAGATTGGCGGAGTATGGTTTTGGGAAGTAGACAGCAGCGACGCCCTGAACAGAATGGAAAAAGAAACCGGTCAGAAGATCCCCGACACCTTCCGGGTACGTTCTCGTCCCGGTCGCGGGCACTTCTACTTTAGGCAGACCGCCGCATCTATTTTGATGGGCAACTTATCGCAAACGTATGTCATGCACGGTGATTGGTCGGCAAGAGTTAAAAACGCTTATGTGGTCGCGCCGGGCTCGATCAATCCGTTGTCCGGACTGCCGTACGAGACGTTGGACCCCGACGCCGAGATCGTCGAGGCACCCGACTGGCTTGTTCAGTGGCTGACCAGTCAGAAGGTCAGCAAAGACCCTGCCGCCAAAGAAATCAAACTTGATGCGCGCGGGTTGGTACCCCACGGCCAAATCCACGGGTGGCTTTTGTCCCAAGGCGGGAAGATGCGCCAGACGGGCATGGAAGCCGATGAAATCGAGCCGGTGTTGCTACGCATGGTACACGCTCAGTGTGCGCCTCCGATTGATGAGTCGAAGGTCAAAAAGATGGCGAAGTCCGTCTGCGATTCGTTTGCGGCAGGAGTTAATACCGACTTGCTAATGACTCAGACGGCCACAGCCCCGGCGCTTCCCAAACTGCCGGAACTGCCGACGATGCCAAGCATCCCTTATCCGGTATTTCCGGATTGGGTGATGGCTGGCACCAGCGTCTACGAAGGTCTCGTCAAGCCCGTATGCGACGCCAACACATCGCGCATCCCGTACTTTATGTTCATGCCAGCGGTGACCGTGATGTTGAATTACCTCGGTACCAAGGTCAGGGTTGAACTGAAGAACACGTCTTTGAGTTCATATGTCGTTCTTATCGGCTTGAAGGGTCAGACCAAAAAGTCCAGTTGCATGGACGACGCCATCAACTACTTCGGATATATCGGAGTTGCGGAGCACGCCGAACGAGATATCAAGAACGCTGATGGCAAGTCCATGGTCTTTACGGCGGGTTCGCCGGAAGGGCTCGGGCTGGATATGCAGAGACTGAACTGCAAAAACGCTGTGTTGTTCTACGACGAACTGTCGATCTTGGCTAACAAGGCCGGAATCGAATCCAGTTCTCTGAAGACCGCGCTGCTGACGATGCACGAGTCCAAGAAACAGGCCAACGGCGTCAAGAGCCAGAAAGAAAGTTACAGTCTGTTGCCCGGGACCTATGTGCTCGGTTTAATAGCAGGCTGCACGACCAAGAACTTCCCAGATGTCTGGGCGCGTATATCGTCCGGAGCCGACGGCATGGACGACCGGTTTTCGTTTTTCCTTCAACCCGAGGTTTTGCCCGAGCGATCAATACACACGTTCGTGAACATCGTCGACGGCACGAAGCACACCAAAACTCTGCTGGATCGAGCGCTGGCTCAGCAGAAGTACTCGTTCGTGACCCTGCAGCCGTTGAAAGACGCGCTTGGTCGCATGTCCGACCGCGACGAAATCCGAGCCGAAAAGTACGCTCTGTTTTTCGCAGTAGACCTTGGGCGTACCGAGATCGACGAGGACTGCATACGACGCGCGCTGGCTATCGTCGACTACGAAATTGCCGTCAAGAAATACAACCGAACCTCAGATGCCGACAACACCTTGGCCGTGGCTCAACTCAAGGTTCGCGCGCTTCTAGAGCGTGCGCCCGGCGGCTGGATGACCCTGAAAGAACTTGAGCAAAAGATGAACTGTTCCAAGTACGGCACGATGGTCTGGGCAATGATTTACGGCGGTTTGATAAAGGCCAAGATCATCACTGAAACGGGCGAGGGAACCAAGGCCGATCCGACCGGGGTTCAGGTGTTAAAAATACTGGAGGATTTATGACGTTAACCAAAGACCAAGAAATACTCGACGCGCTCGCTGCCGGGCCGGTGAGACGGCGCAAACTGCTGGCTGGGCGTAAGGCGTCTTTTCGGCTGGCTTACCAGCGGGTGCTCGGATCAGGTTTGATCGTGGAGCGGGGCAACGGCGTCATGGGACAGGCGACTCACGTCGGCCTGCCGGGCGCAGCCTTTCCTGTAAAGAGACGTCTGCTGCGGGTCAAAACCGCCGACGTCAAGATTCTCGTGTTCTCGGGCCGAACCGAGGAAGAGGCACGCGCGGAGTTACAGAGAGCCATCGACTCGCCGGGCGACAACTATAGCGAACTGTTCCGTGTGTGTTGTGAGGCTCAGGCTCGAATCGACGCGATGGCGAAGCGCGCGCCGGACGGGTGTATTAGGGGTCTACGCACCCGTTCGGGTTATGTGAAGAAAAACGCCCATGAACTACAAAGTGTAAGCGGGGACAAATAAATTTTTTGACTTTGAACTGGAAGCGGCAAACACATGAGCCTATTAGGTATTAAAAAGAAAATCAGGTCACCCCTTCCGTGGCGGTGTTTTTATGTCTTAGGGGCTTACACTTTGTAGTTAATAAAAATGAAAAAGAAGTAGATCATAGAAATAAAAAGCCCCCCTCTCAAGGGGTGACTTGAAGATCGGAATAGATAAAAGCGTTATCAACAGGTTGCCGCTCACAGTTTAAATCCGTCTTTCAAATTCTGAACAAGGCCCTCGGACGCTCTCATGGTCGTTTTCGGCTAAAGACAGGCCGGATTTCCCGCCGATCCGACGGCCATCGTTACCCCGCGCCGGTTGAGGGCGAGTCAGGCGCATCGTCGGATGCGTCGTCAAAATCCCATTTCCGGACACTTTCGTAACTGTTTGGCGTCTTTTCGCTCGTACAACACTGAATCTGTTTGGTTTAGCGAAGAAATAAGCGCCCAGACGCCGGTTACAGGCAAAAACGCCCAACAAGCCCCCAGACGCAGATGCGTCAACGTTGCTGTAATCCCTACGACGACGCTTGGGAGCACTACGGCGGTCGCGGAATACGCGTCTGTTGGAGTTGGCTATCGCTAGACGGTTTCGCCAACTTCCTCGCGGACATGGGCTCTCGCCCGCCCGCAATGACCTTAGACCGCATCGACAACGACGGCAACTATGAGCCGGGCAATTGTCGATGGGCGACGTGGTCTACGCAGATGCACAACCGACGAAAGCGGAAAGGTGCGTCTTCTAAATACCGGGGCGTCTACGTCACGCGGAAAGACAATTTCGCGGCTCAGTTTCGCGTTGATTCGAAGAACATTCATCTTGGCACCTTCCCCACCGAACTACTCGCCGCCCAAGCCTACGACACCGTCGCAAGCAAGCATTTCGGCAGTGAAGCATGTACGAATTTTCAGGAGGTTTTATGAACGACCCAGAACAACAGATGACCCCAGAGGAAGAGTTGGCGGCTCGTCGCGCCGACGGCAAGGCGCGCACCGCGAAATCCCGAGCCAAGCACCGCCCGAAATTGGACGCGTTGCGGCTTGCGGCAGCCAAGCGGCTCGTCAAGACCAACGAGAAGATCAAGGAACTCGACGCCACCGCGAAGTCGCGGCTCAAGCTGGAGAGGGAGTCAGCCGAGCGCGCGCGCATTGCCCGCGAGCGCATCGAGGACATCGTCTACGAGTTGTCCGGCGGGAACGTCGACAACAGCCCGGCGGAGAACCGGCGCGTAGACCAGAAGATCGACGACTACCTTCGCGGACTGGAGGATGTGGAGTTTGAAACGCTCTACACCCGCCTGAACTTCACGGAAGTCGGCAAGGCGATCCTGCAACACTTCGGAATTGAAGGTCTGCCGGAACTGCCGACCGGGTGGACGTATTTGTTGTCCGGAGACGACGTTCAGAAATTTCACCAGCCTTATGGGCCTTCTCTCCCGATCTGGGATCCCCGCGGACACGAACTCATGGATGTGTACGCCGCGAAGAATGGCGTGGAGAGTTTTAGCGTCCTGCCGAAGAGTCCGGCAGCACAGGCGTTTGACAAAAAGTACTCCGCGCCGGTGACGCGCGAAAGCCTGCAGAAACTCGCCGCCGCGGTGGAAAACGAGGAAGCGACGTCGTCAGCAGAGCGAAGAGCATGGCAGGGTCGTCTTTATTCTCTGGCAGCCAAATACAAGAACGCTCGCAATCGTATGAAGGCGCAGATCGCGGGAGGTTCCGATGTCAACTGATAGATTGCACACCCGCCAGCAGAGCGGCTGGTGGATTGGGAAAAGCATCACGCTCTTACGCGCAGATCACTTCTATCCATACCGCCGGTATTTCGGGGTCATTGATGCCGATGGCACGGAAGTCTTGGCGCGAGTAGAACCGGCAACGAGAGAACAGATTCGCAAGATTCACGAGATTCACAAACAGGAGAATTAAGATGTCACGAACAACGATGTTAGAAAAGTTTTACACAGAGCGTCGCCCTTGGCTGGACGTGATGGCCAACGACAGTTTCATCTTAGCGAACTGTCGTCAGCCAGTTTGTCTTGCGCATCTGGAAGACGCCTGCAGCGGGCTTGACTTACTGATTGCGCCCGATTATCAGAACGCGTGGCAGGAGTTCGTCGCTCTGAACCCCGACTACAATGACACGGCTAACCGGAACTGCGCCTTCCAATGGCTTCATGAAGGGCTTTTAGTACCGAGCGTCGACAACCTTTGCGATTGTCTCGACGATCCGAAGACGCCACTGCGCCCCAACGCCCAAGCCTGCGCGGCTGCGCAACGGAATGCGGAGCGTCAGCAACTCATCAACTTCATCGGCAAGGAATCCCCGCATTACTGGAATATCCCGCTCGATGACTTCAAGGCAATTGCTGAAAATGTTCGGTTTGCCCGACTCCCCAAGGAAGAGACTCGCGCCGAACTCCGCGCAACAACCAAGGCGAACTTCGATGCCTTAACCAACCCAGCGAAGCCGCCGCTACCGGCGACGTACCGCGTTACTGTCCCCAACAAACACTTTCCCCAACCCTATGAGGTCATTGAGTTGACTCGCGCCAACTTCATGCGCTTAGAAAAACAAGATATCCGCATTCTGATCAACGGCCACGGCAGCCAAGCCATCGATGAGATGCTCGGCGTCGTCCCGCGTGCGCAGGTCGGCACAACTGTAAGAATTAATCTGTAAACCCGAACGGGCCAAAGGAGCAGTCATGCAATCAGTACAAAGCACTCAAGAGCGTTTGCTTATCATTAAGGTGTGGGAGCAATCCAAATATTTCCCGCAGGGCCCGCTTCAGACCCGCACAATATGTCGGTACTGAGCGACGCCATCGGTCAGATAGAGAGACTCACGCTCATAAATCTCATCGACGCGGTGAAGAATCTCGGCAACATTTTAGAAGGCAGAAATCCTCGTCGCCATCAAGAAAAAGATCGCCCAATTCTAAAAGCACAGGCACAGGGGTGGTCTATCGAGCCACTCAGGCGCCATCGAGCACAACGCGGCTGATTACGCAGCGGCGAAAACTTGTTGCATCGCTTTGTCTGCGATCAAGCCGTCATTCTCTTGCACGTAGGTGTAGCCAGCGGCTGGATTAGAGTGGCAGAGGAAGCCAGTCACCGCGCCAATGCGCTGCGTGCGCTCATAGATTCGCATCGCAGTTGAGTGGCGCACAGTGTGGCAGTGAATCATGTTTTCGTGAAGCCCTGCTATCCGGGCGTACTTCTTTATCACGACATGTAGATAATGCCGCGACAGCGAGCCGAACAGCGTCGAGGTTCCACGCGTCTTCGCTAATTTGATGATCGGGCTCATGTCCAACAGCGGATTCGGCGACACGAGCACACGGAACGAGCGGGTCTTGCCGCGTTTCGCTTTCGGCACACGAATCTTATAACCGCCGGTGAGCGGATCAGGAATTACGTCGATACCTTTGAGTTGCAGCGCTTGCGAGACGCGCGTACCGGTGCCGTACATCAGCAGCAACGCTAAGTGGTGTTCGCGGTTGTGCTCGTAAGCCGCTCGAAGCAGGCTGTTGATCTCGGTTTCTTGTAGATACTCCATGGCTCACCTTACGAAACAAAGTGTACCCTAAGTGCTTTGGTTTGTCAAGTCTTGATTGTAACAGAAAGAGAAAAGGTAGTGTTGTACTGGAAACAAAGGACTTAGCAGTTATATCCTAAGTGGTTAGGATTGAACGTGTTGCAAACCATCAAACTCGTGCAATTCGAAGCGTTTAGGTATATAAGAATACAGGGTTTAGAAGGGGTTTTTATGGACGCATCTCAAGCGGCAAAGTTTCTGGGACGCCTCGGCGGATCGGTGAGGTCAAAGGCCAAGACCAAGTCCAGCCGGGCGAACGGCCAGCTCGGCGGAAGGCCGCGCAAATACTCGGCGTGCCCGCGCTACAATAACAAGTCGCACCGTTTCGCGAAGTCTGGGCGTTGCGCGTGCGGTTATCGCAAGCCCTGATCCAAACCGGCGACGCGGCAACGAGCCAGCAATCAAAGGATGGAGGGTCACCCTGCTTGCAATAAAAACGCAATGATGTTTTGTCGTCGTCCCGCAAGCCAATACCCATTTTGCCGAAATTGTGAACTTTTCGTTTCCCCCTGAAGCCGACAGCGATCTCAGCTCGGTTTTTTCTGAGCGCGTTTTGGGTCCCCTTTTCCAAAATTCAGAAAGGCCCAGTGCGGCCCGCCCCCGTACGCCGTCGAGGCTCCGAGGCGTTGGGCCTAGTGCGCGAAGAGCGCATTCGTGAAATTGAATTTGGAATTATGGATGGTTTCACTACGGAGGGCATAAAAACAATATATCCCGAGGAGTCTTTGCGCCGAGAGCGTGAAGGTAAGTATTGGTATCGGCCACCGGGTGGGGAAAGCCGACCGGGCGTGGCATTACGCGCACATAGTTTTCTGGGCACGCTGACCCGCGAATACCGGACGAAAAGCATTCTGCTCGTTTGCCATAGCGTCGTGGTCTTGATCATCCGCCGCCTTCTGGAACGCTGGGGCGAAGCCGAGTACATGAAAATGGACAGCGAGGATGATGTAAAGAACTGCTCGGTAACCGTTTATCAGTGCGATCAACAACTAAACAAGCTCGCGTTCAACTATTACAACCGGACTTTTTACGAGAATGACATGCAATGCGTTTCTAATCGGGACAGCAGTTGTTATATTGGCTGAACCGGGGTTCTCATCATTCGCGGAGACCTGATGATGCGTCTCATCGGTCGAGGGAAGCCGCATGGATCCTTTCATTGCACAGCTTTGTGCTCTCTGCACGACACACCGCACCCGCGCGAAGTGGGTCTTCTTACCAACTCACTCGCTTGGACGCACACTCGGTGACCGCCTCGTCCTCGAGGGCACCGACTGGGCCAATCTCTGCTTCGTCACAGCTCTCGACATCGCGCTTCGGATGGGTGCGCCGTTCCTCGTCGAACGCGGCATCGATCCTTCAGAAGAAGGCCTCGGGCCCGTGCTGATCATGCGACTGCTACTTGAGTTGCCAGAAGACGGCGGATACTTCCGTTCACTTGCCGATCAGCCGACGATGGCGCAGGCGCTGTGGACCACGGTACGTGAGCTGCGTATGGCGGGCGTGCGCGCTGACCAAATTTTGATGGAAGCCTTTGTGTCACCAGCAAAACATAAAGAGTTCCGCGCTTTGATGACAGCGTATGAGACATTTCTCGAAACTGAGAAACGCGGCGATATGGCTAGCGTGTACGAAGAGGCCGTTATGCATCCTGATTGGTGTTCAATTCAACCGCAGGATTGCTGGACTGAGTTTCCCGACGCTCAGTGGTCACCATTGCAGCGATCCCTGATTGAAAGTATGCCCGGCGAACGCATCGTGCCGCGCACTTTTGAGATTGCGGGCTCGATTTTGCCACGCCGATATTCCGGGTCAAAAGTTGAACGGATTCCTGCGGGCCCAAGCGCATCGTCACTGGCATTCCTGATGGCTCCCGAGCCAAACAAGCCCGCAAACCTGAAACTATTTCATGCGGGTGGTCGTGATGCCGAAATCGACGAGGTGTTTCGTCGCATCCTCGCATCCGGTCGCGCACTCGATCAGGTTGAGATTACATGCGGGACCGACGAGTACGCACCGCTGGTGTGGGAAAAAGCGTGCCGATACGATTGGCCGGTAACGATCGGTCCTGGCTTGCGAGCGGCATTGACGCGCCCTGGACGCGCGCTCCTCGGTCTTTGTTCTTGGATCGAAACGGATTTCACAGCTGGTGTTTTGCGTCGGCTGCTCGAGTCGGGGGACGTCAGAATGGGGGGCGTTGACGATCTAACGCCGGGTCAAGCTGCGCGGCTGCTCGTCAAAGCTGAAGCCGGTTGGGGCCGAGCGACGTACGACATTTCCCTGCACCGTCTAGCGAAACATTATCGTGCGGTCGCGGACGATGCAGATCGGTCCAATGAACAACGTGCGGCCAGTGTTCAGAAAGCTGATCGAACCGAACGGCTGCTCGCATGGATTACTACGATTCTCGCTTCGATACCAGCATGCGCACAAGATAATCAGGTCGCGATTCAGGAGATCGTCGGTAGCGCACTTGAGTTTCTCGCCACATGCGCCGCAAAGTCCAGCGCGCTTGACGGTGCCGCCGCGGTCTATTCTTGCTCCGGCGTTTACAGCCGATGATGAAAAAGCAGTAAAGCGCGCCGAACGTAATAGTTGGGACCGTGAAGAACATAAGAAAGGTCCAGGCTCTTCTCGGATCGTCGTTGAAAAAGATGGTAACTCCATCGGCAACATGACGGCCTACCTGGGCTTAGAAGCCTCAGGATGTTAGATTAGCTCGACCGAACAAATGTACCCTTTTGGTTCTCAGCTAGTGGACAAATGCCCAGAGGTTGACATCATTGGATTGCAGATCGAAGGGTCTGGATATCGCAATTTGCCAAGCGAACTGAAACCTGGACAACATCACCCTGTGCCAATCGGCGTGCGGAGTCGAAACTTTATGCGGAAGTCCTTCTTGGTTTGCCTAGTTCTGCTAATCGGTTTGCCGGCGAATGCGTTTGATCTTCAGAAAAAGATCGAGGAACTGGCTGCATCGCATCGCGGCCACGTTGCCTTATATGCGAAAAATTTAACCACTGGTGAGACCGTTTCACTGGATTCAGCGCATCCGGTGCAGACTGCTTCGGTCATAAAGCTGCCCCTCATGCTGCAGGCCTTCGAGCAAGTAAAGTCGGGGAAATTAAAATTGTCAGCACCCCTCGTGCTGACTAAAGATAACCAGGTTCCCGGCTCCGGAATTCTCAATCTCATGGATCCCGGACTAACTCTGAGCTTGAAAGACACGATCACCCTAATGATGACGCTCAGCGACAATACCGCGACTAATATAGTAATCGACGCCGTCGGACTCCGGCCCACCAACGAAATGCTGGCTCGCATGAGACTTAAGAACACTTATTTCTACAAGAAGGTTTTTAAGAAGGCCGAAGGTCCCATGCCAGCCGATCAAAAGCAGTTCGGCTTGGGTAAGACAACTGCCGAAGAGATGGGCATGGTGATAGAGAATATTTATCGCTGCGAACTTGGCAACCGAGAACTCTGCCTTCAGATGATTACTATTATGCGCAACCAGCAATATCGAGACATGCTGCCGCGCTACTTGGAAAAAGCCGACACCAGCGAAGACCTTTCGGCAATCGCCGACAAGATCGGGGCGCTCGATGATGTACGAAATGATGTCGCGCTGGTCTATACCCATCGCGGGCCGATTGTCATTTCCATTTTTACTTATGAAAACGCCGATACCTCCCGGACCCCCGAGAATCAGGCTGAGATGCTGATCGGACGCTTGGCACGAGTCATTGTGGACACATGGTCACCCGAAGGTCTTGCGTCGAGCGTTACAGATGCGGTCAAGTCGACAGCAAAATAGATCATATCTCCCGGTCAAGCTCACACTGTCAAGCGGAATTGAAATTTCTCGATAAACTTTCAGTAACAAAGTTGTTTCCATCTTCGTCGATCCAGTAATACCTGACGAGCGTGACACTGCCACAGGGGTGTCGCACTTTTGCACAGCGAATGCTTCTGCGATCCCTAAAGTTGAGGCCAGAACTGATCCAGGGTGCCTGCGGTTCAAGACCAATTGTCGAAACGTGTTGACGAGGAAGTAAGTTTGTAGGCGGGCGAATTACCATTCGAATCGACTTCGAAAGTGGGTTACAACCTTCCGATGGAATCTAGCCATGCCAAAACGAGTGCGCTGCGGGGAGATAAAAACAGGGATTTGCGGCGCAATACGAAGGATCTGGTCTTTTTGACATTCTGTCAGGCGCTCCTACTGATTCTCCTCGCCTATGGCCCAACAGCGTTTGCGTCAAGCGGGACTACAACTTCAGATTCGCAACTAACTATTCCACGCCTTCCTGAAGCACCGACGCTCAGTGCTTTTCTACGCATGGCGCCCGCGAGCGATGTGGCACGCCAGATGGCTCGGGTGGAGGTATTTACGCAGCGTGAACCGCACGACGGAGAATCCGCGTCGCAACGCACAGAAGCATATCTCGGGTATGACGAGAAGCATTTCTTTGTGGTGTTCGTATGTTCCGATTCCGATCCAAAGGGAATCCATGCCCACCTGAATCGCAGGGAAAATATCGACCAAGAAGACATCGTTCAAATCTATCTCGACACTTTTCTCGATCACCGACGTGCCTACAACTTTGCCGCGAATGCCCTAGGGGTGCAGCGGGATGCCATCTGGACTGAGACGCAAGAGCAGCCCGACTATTCCTTCGACACCGTTTGGGATTCGCGCGCAGCACGCACCGATACGGGCTACGTGGTGTGGATTGCTATCCCATTCAAAAGTCTGAGATTCCCGCCTTCGACGGAACAGCGTTGGGGCATTGTTTTACAGCGCTCCATTCCGCGCGCGAGCGAGGAAAGTTTTTGGCCAAGGGTATCCCGCAACGTACAGGGCTTCTTGACTCAGGAGGGGGAGTTGACGGGACTCAGCGGGATTTCACCAGGGCGAAACATTCAATTAAACTCTTATGCAGTTGGACAATCCTTCCAGCAACTGGATCTCCGCGAACCTGCAAATCCCCACCGTGATGGCAAGCATTTTGGTGGAACCGGAGGATTGGACGCAAAAGCCGTCGTGAAAGACAGATTTGTTTTGGATGCGACGTTTAATCCTGATTTTAGTCAGGTCGAATCGGATGAGCCGCAGCTTACCGCCAATCAAAGGTTTGCAGTATTTTTTCCCGAGAAGCGCCCCTTCTTTCTTGAGAACTCTGATTTCTTTGACGGCCCAGCCTTCGCGGGTAGAGAACTGGGTTTCTACAATCCGACCGTTCAATACGTGTTCACTCGCAATATTCAGAACCCGGAGTATGGCGTGCGCCTGTCTGGGCGCCAGGGGCCCTATTCGATCGGTGTGCTAGTGGCGGACGACCGCGGACCTGGGCAAACGGTCGCGAACACAGACCCGGAATTCAGGAAACGAGCGTATTTTGCCATCAGCAGAATTCGTAGGGACTTCGGTGAGAAGGTGAGTGTCGGTGCCTTTTACACCGGACGCGAATTCGACGGCGGATTCAATCGGGTTGGTGGTTTGGACGCGCGCATCAAGCTGGGAGAAAAGTGGGTGGCGAGTCTCGGCGCCGCGGCTAGTGCTACACGCGGCACAGACTCGATGTATCGATCTGGAACGGCATACGACGCGCGACTAGAGTACGCCGATATCCATTGGCAGAACGGAATCGAATACCACGATGTAGAATTGGGCTTTCAAACGGATACAGGATTTTTCAGACGGCCGGATATCCGCAGGGTGTTGGGCGGTTTGAACTATAACTTTCGTCCCGAATCTGGCAAGATCCTCGCTTGGGGACCGAGCTTTACCGCAGGACAGAGTTATGACCACAAAAACGACCATCTTGATGATATTTGGGACCTCAGCGGTCACATCGACCTACCGTCCCAAACCACTGTGCGGTTTGGATACGGCTGGCTGCGCGAAACCCTCCGTCCGCAAGATTTCAGCACCTTGTTGAGGAATCGGGATTATCACGAGCCGTACAATTTTATTTCATTTCGGACGACGCCTCTACGTCAACTTTCGTTCGATGCATTCATTTCTCCCGGGGCCACTATCAACTACAATCCGCCAAAAGGTCTTGCGCCGCTACTTGCAGACGAAATCCTTATGAACGCGAGTATGACGATTCGGCCTTTCACATCACTCGTCGTGGACAGTACTTATCTGCTTGATCGCCTTCGCGACCACCTGGCCAACGTGAGCATGTTCACCAACCACATCATTCGGTCGAAGTGGAATTATCAATTCACGCGTGAGCTATCGTTCCGGCTTATCCTCCAATACAGCGCCATTCTCCCAAATCCCTCATTTACCTCGCTTGAGCGCACAAAAAATCTCAATACGGACTTTCTCATCACCTATCTGATTCACCCTAGTACGGCGTTTTACCTCGGATACAACAGCAATTTCGAAAATATCGATCCAGCGCTTTGTCGGCGTTTGCCAAGCGGTTTCTGCGATCCGGAAGGCCCTGGGCTGCTGCTCAGGAGCGGGCCGCTGAAAAACGATGGCCGTACCCTTTTCATTAAGCTTTCCTATAATTTCCGATATTAGCGATTTTTCTTAGATGTAAGTTGGGGAGGGCTTTCAAGGGGTACTGCGTCTTGACTGTGCCTGTAATCTCCCAGTCAGCCCGACCCGCACATCTTTACGATCAAAACTTCGAATTTGCAGGGAGCGGGATGCTCAATGATGCCGAGGAGCCTAAAAAATGTCTATTCTCAACCTTAAACGGAACATTCCTTGACAGAAGTACCAGTTCGTCGTAAAGAGTATCTCAATTAATTATCACACTGTGGTGGGACGGGGTGTCCGGAAGCAATTTGATTTCCGTTCAAATCTGGTATTTGCGGTTTTTCTCACCAGAACACCTTCGAGGCGTTTCCACCGATTTTGACCACAAGAGGAGTCGCCGATGAAATCCTTGCCATGGAAGATCGCAGTATCAGTTTGTTTCGCGTTTTTGCTCACTGGAGTCGTACACGCTCAGACCGGTACGGCTTCTCTACGCGGCGTTATCGCTGACGTAAAAGGCGCGTCTATCCCGGACGCGGTTGCGACGCTCTCAAATTCAGTCATCGGCATTACGCTCACGACCAAGACAGACAGGGACGGGGCGTATCAGTTTCTCGAAGTTCGTCCCGCCACCTATATCCTCACCGTGACCGCCTCGGGATTTGCGAACTATAGGCAATCGGGATTGGAATTGTTGGTAGCTACTCCTACGACCAACAACGTCACCCTTCAATTGGCCAGCGTGGCTACTACCGTGGAAGTTGTTACTGCTGCGACTACAATCAACACCACTGATGCCACTATCGGCAATGCGTTCAGTCAAACGCAAATCTCCGCGCTACCGTTCGAGGGCCGAGATCCGGCGGGCATTCTGGCACTTCAGCCCGGCGTAGTAACGGTTGCCGATCGCGATCAGGTTGATACCACTGGAGATAGTCGAGGAGGTTCGGTGAACGGCGCTCGCAGCGACCAGACCAACCTTACGCTAGATGGTGTCGACAACAATGATCAGACTCTCGGCACCGCATTTTCCGGCGCACTCCGCGCAACGCTTGATTCCATCGAAGAATTTCGCGTAACTACGTCCAACGCCGGCGTCGATCAAGGACGCTCTTCCGGTGCACAGGTTCAACTGGTGACCAAGACGGGCACTAACGAATTTCATGGCACTGCGTACGAATACAATCGGCCCACCAATACTGTTGCCAACGATTATTTTAACAAGCATGCAGAGTTGCAGAATGGCGAGCCCAATAAGCCTCCCCATCTCTCGCGCAACACTTTCGGGGGCAGTTTTGGAGGTCCAATCAAGAAAGAACGACTGTTCTTCTTCTTGGCCTACGAGGGACAACGGACTAGAGAAAACGCTCAATCCGAACATACCGTTCCGACTGCATCCTTGCGTGATGGCGTGATCCAGTATCTTTGCCAGACAGATCCAAACACCGGCGCACTAGATACTGTGAATTGTCCAGGCGGGTCAGTGCAAGGGTTGAGCGGGGCCAGCTATAGCTTTGCACCAGGTTACAATGCACTCAATCCCGCCCAGATCGCCTCCACGGACCCCAATTGTTCCGGGAATGGAACCTGCCCGTGGGGCCCTGGCGTCAATCCTAACGTGATTGCGACTCTGAATCAGTACCCCCTTCCGAATTCTAACCAGTCTGGGGACGGACTTAACTACTCGGGCTACACATTCTCCTCGCCGGCGCCAAACAAACTGGACACCTACGTAGCCAAGTTTGACTACAACATCACCAGAACTGGAACTCAGCATGTTTTTGTACGTCTCGGCCTGCAGAATGACCACAAGAACTTGGCCCAGTGGTACCCAGGTCAGCCTGCGCGCGCAGTGGACACTAACAATTCCAAGGGGATCATTGCCGGTTATTCATGGACACTTAGCCCCACGAAAATCAACAGTTTTCACTACGGCTACGTGCGCCAAGGCGTTGGCGAAAACGGTTCGTCGACAGAAGCCTTCGTAAACCTCAGGGGTCTCGCACCACCAACAGCCAATACGCGGACAACGAGCACCGTTGTTCCAGTCCACAATTTCGCCGATGATTTCAGCTGGACCCGTGGAAAGCACACTTTCCAGTTTGGCGGCAACTGGCGCCGAGTAACTGACTTCCGGCAGTCTAATGCCAATTCTTTCACGAGCGGCCTAACCAATACAGGCTTTCTTGTTCCGACTGGCATATCTAACGTCGGCGGAACGTTTGATCCGGCGGCCTTCGGATTCCCGGCCGTAGACGGCGGTTTCGCCAACTCCTACGACTATCCGATGATGGCTCTGGCTGGAGTAATCACTGAAACTGATACCGTGTTCGTGCAAAACAAGGCGGGCCAATATCAGTCTCCAGGTTCCTTCGTAACGCGCCACTTTCGGGACAACGAAGTGGAGTTCTACTTACAGGATTCCTGGCGGATCAAGAACAATTTGACTTTTACCTACGGGCTTCGCTACTCCCTTCTCCAGCCGCCGTACGAGACCGACGGCAATCAGGTAAATCCCAGCTTTAGTCTTCACGATTTTTTCGATACTCGAGTGAAAGATATGGTTCAGGGAATTTCCTATTCCCCTCGATTCAGCGAGAATCTATCCGGCCCTGCGAATGGCAAGCCCGGTTACTGGGGGTGGGATTACAAGAATATCGCTCCCAGAATTTCTATGGCTTGGTCGCCCGGATACAAGGATGGTCTCTTGGGTAGCCTATTCGGTGGTCCCGGCAAAACCTCCGTCCGTTGGGGTGCAGGCATCTACTACGATCACTTTGGCCAGGGTGTGATCAATACCTATGATCGCCAGGGATCGTTTGGCTTCATCTCGTCGATTTCTTACCCTCCGGGACATTTCAGTCTAGACAATGGCCCTCGTTATACGGGACTCCACGATCTTCCCGCTGCAGGGTTATTTCCTGCACCGCCCTCTGGTTTTCCCCAAACCCCGCCGGACGCGTTCGCGATCTATTGGGGGCTGGATGACAAGTTGAAGACGCCTTACTCTTACGGCTTTGACTTTTCCGTTACCCGTGAATTAAGGGCTGGACTTACTTTCGAAGCGGCCTACGTCGGCCGTCTTGGACGCCGCCTCCTGCAAGAAAAGGACCTCGCACAGCCCGTCAATTTGTTTGATCCAAAATCGAAAATCGGATATTTCCAGGCAGTTA
This sequence comes from Candidatus Acidiferrales bacterium, assembly GCA_038238965.1. Classification (GTDB taxonomy): domain Bacteria; phylum Acidobacteriota; class Terriglobia; order Acidiferrales; family UBA7541; genus Acidiferrum. The sequence goes on from JBBSFG010000003.1 coordinate 36,527, forward strand.
CGGCTCTGGCGAAGCTCTATCGGACCGGATTAGCGACGAACCAGTTCGACCCCACCACTTTGCCCGCGAACGTTCAACAGTATTGGACAGACATCATACAGCCGCTGCAAGCCGGCGGGGCCTACAGCATCGGTTCCTGCGTCAACAACGGCGCCACAGCAACTACTAGTCCGGTTGTGGCGGCTTACGATCTGTTTTGCAGCGGCAGTCTGAATGAAACTACACCTCTGTCAGTGTTGGATACATCCGGCATTCCGGATGCCACGAACGATCCTAACTGCGGAGCCACAGGGAGTCCGGCCTGCGTAAATTACTTTCCCATAAACGGGCCATACTCATTTTACCAGGCGCAAGACGCTTCGCTGTTTGCCTGGACGAGTTCCGGCCGCAGCAATTACAACGCTCTGCAACTCATGCTTCGTCATCGCTCAAAGAATGGCTTGACTTGGGATTTCAATTACACTTTTTCCAAGTCTATCGACATGACTTCCGACGCCGAGCGCGTGTCTCTCTTTGAAGGCAGCTTCTTCGGAACGGGAGAACTCTACAACCCGTTCAACCCGGGTGCATTTCGTGCGGTCTCTGATTACGACACTACCCACCAGATCAATACGAACTGGGTCTACCAGCTTCCATTCGGAAAGGGAATGAGGTGGGGGCATGATTGGGGTCGAGGCATGGAGGCGTTTCTCGGTGGCTGGAGCTGGTCGGGTTTAGGTAGGTGGACCAGCGGATTCCCCTTCAGCGTTCAGAACGGCTTCCAATTTCCAACCAACTGGGAACTCAACGGCGTTGCCAATCTCGTCGGCAGAAAGCCAAAAACCGGCGCGTTTACTGATGCTGACGGTGATGTAAACATGTTTAAGGACGCAAACGCTGCTGTGAATGCGTTTGACTATCCATTCCCCGGAGAAGTCGGCTCCCGAAACGTTTTGCGTGGCCCTGGGTACTTTGGGATTGACATGGCCCTTGCAAAGAGCTGGCATTTTACCGAACGCACCTCTCTTGCTTTCAATTGGGAAGTCTACAACATCACCAATTCCGTTCGTTTTGATGTGTTTAGTGCGTTGCCCGCGATCGATGCGGGCGGCAGTTTCGGAAAATATTCCGGCACGCTGACCCGTCCACGCGTCATGGAGTTCGCACTGCGCTTGAGTTTCTGAGCGTAATTGCACAAGCGATAGATCAAGAAATAATGGGTAATAGCCGGAAATGGTGCTGCCACAGCGCTTTCGTGGCTCAATCGAAAAATGGACCCAATCGTCGCGCTGGGATGATCAAAGACCCATTATCCGCCTTCGGATAGTGAGTATTGCCGATTTTCCTTTTTCCCCCAAGGAACGGTTTGGGTCACTTCCCGCCACCTGCCCGTTGACCACAACGTACGCAGTTGCCGTAGGCTTTCCTTGTGAAAATTGAATCTTGATCCACTTCTTAACCGTCTTCACGATGTCGCTACATACTTTTCCAGTATCGTGGGTAAACGTATATGTGAGATATAAAATTTCTGGTATTCCTACCGTCCCGGGCGGAAATCCAACTTTGAGGTCCACTTCGTGATAACACGAGTCCTAGTAGTTCGCTGGGCTCTCCGCCGCCGGTGCAACGGTGCTCGGAGCGATGGCTGGTAGCGCATCGTACATTGTGGCGCCGCCAGCCGTCCGAGCCACTCTGCCCGACGCCAATCCGACGTATTCCCTCACGCTGGCGCTGGGCATTACTTTCCCGTTCAACATCGTGCTGGGCATACCGATCTTCTGGCGCCTTGCGACCTTCCTCGGAGGCCATGCATGACGCCACTGGTCGGAATCATTATGAAAAGCCGCAGAAACCTTGAAATCATGGCCAGCGCAAAGGGCACACTACAGGCTCTGCAAGTGCCTCATGAGGTTTGTATTGTCTCAGCGCATCGCACGCCGCTTTGGATGGCCGAGTGCGCTCAGAGCGCTGAACCCCGCGACCTGCGGTTCCAAACAGAGAAAAATGGGGGAGACTACTTCTTCTGATCGCCAAACGGGTTACAGGAGGAATTCGCCGATGAGTTGTGAATCATGGCGCTTGAGATCGGACGGCGCAAACGCATATGGAGCTTTTTACAAGTGAGTTGAGCGGGCGTCTTATGAGGGACACGGGGATCGCTGTCAGCATTGTGATGGGATCTGGCGATGACTTGCACATGCAGGCCGCCAGCGATTTGTTATGCGAGCTTCAGATATCGCACGAGGTAATCCCCTTACCGAATGACATTGAAGAAAAAGTTGTCCTTGAATACGCGCGCGGAGCTCAAATACGTGGCCTGAGAGTGATCATCGCAGGTAGGGATCCCACAACAGATCACGTCTTAGAAATGATCACCGCAAATACTCTGCTTCCTGTTCTTGAAGTCTCAAACTCCATGGTCCACGGGGATAAAACTCTTGGCGTTTCCGCCGCTCTTGCAGCGGCGGCGATTTTGGGTCTCAATGACGGTTGGATTTCGGAACGATTGCGGGCATGGCGGGATTCGCATGCCAAACGCAGCGGACAAGAACAATCAAAAACGGGTAAAGCCCACCCTTGCGCTATGTGATGGCAGTCCCAAGCAAATATTGCAGACAAACCGTAGTTCTTGCAACTAGGCACGACAAGGAACGGCTTCTTGGCCGAACCTCCCGCCTGGTGCTGGGTGCGACTATTAGCACGGCTTTCGGAATTGATACCGACACCCTTAGCACGTTCAAAGGCGAAGTGGAACGTTTCGGCACTCCCCGAGAGGTCTCAAATCTGGCACTCAGCCTTGACCCGGCTACTATTACACCAGCCCCCAGGGTTTTCTGAATGCACCGGAATCGAGGAGTCTTTGAACGGCCAGATTCATGAAAACCCGAAACTAGTTTGTGGCGACGGCCCTCTGAGGGTTTTCATGCCCGCACTTCTGAACTGTGTACACGAGGAATTGCGATGAGATTCTAGCAGGCTGCTGAAAAATCGTGCTGAGTCGGCAATTTCTCGGTTGGTTTGAGTCATTCCATACTTTTCGAGCGTCTGAGGCGTGATTTTATGTGCTACCGAGCGCCGAAAGAAGCATTTCAGCGTCGTTCAGAGACA
>JBBSFG010000004.1:0-38123 GCA_038238965.1 Candidatus Acidiferrales bacterium
AGCGTGGCCTGGCGAACGATGGGGACGGCGTCGTAGGGGGGAAAGTAGTGGCGGTCGTCTTCCAGGATAACGAGATGCAGCGAGTCGATGACGCCGTCGGTGGAGTTGCCGGCGACAATGTCGACTTTGTGGTCCTCCATTGCGCGGTAAATTAGGCCAAGGTCCATGACGCTCGGTTGCTGCGCGAAGTGCAGCCCGTAACGCTCGCTCCAGCCCTTGAAACCGTCGGGGCGCTCCAGGAACTCGAAGCCGACGCCGACGCGCCACTTGGGAGCGTAAGGAATAATGTCCGAGGTGCGCTGCAAGTGGAGACGCTGGGCGTCGTCTCCGCGAATGACCATGGCGAAAGTATTTTCGAAACCGAGCGGCTCGGTAACCGCGAAATTGAAACGCTGGGCGTACAGTTGCTTGACGCGCTGGTAGACGACCTTGGAATCGCCGGTGGGAGATTCGTTGAGCACGGCGGTGAGCGCAGTGCCGGTGTACTCGACATACAGATCGACTTTACCCGCCTGCATGGACTTGTGGACGAGCAGCGTGCCGCCAAGATTGGTTTTGCGCTCGACGTGAATGCCTGTGCGGGCTTCGATGTGCTGGGCAAGCAGTTCGGCGAGGACCACCTGTTCGGTAAAAAATTTAGAGCCGATGACGATTTGCGGCTTGGGCGTACCGCAGGACGTACACATCGTGAGCGCAAAGAGGAGAGGGAGAAGACGGCGCATAAGCGCACTAATTTCTCATGCGCCGCCGAGAAGAGAAAGGGCCAAGTGGCTCAGTAGCCCCACGGGTCATTGATTGCCACTACTCCGGCTCCGAAATCTCCGGCGCAGCTTGCAGCGGATGACTGAAACTTATAAGTGAAGTTCAGTGAATTACCGGCGGGCACGGCCACGATGTGTACTTTGCTCGCAGCGTCGGTCACGGTGAATGCTCCCCCGATGGCTTGCCCGGACAGTGTGAGAGAAGCGATACAGGGAAAATTCGTGAGGGTAGCCGTTCCCGTCAGATTATGACTGGCATCCTGAGCAAATAGGATCGAAATGTTTGGAGCAATGGTAAGTGGGTTCGACGTCGAGTTGAACGTGCCGAGGTAGTTTCCAACAAGTGGGTTTGCGGCAGAAGCGGTCCACGTACCGCTATCGCCGAGGCTATCGGTGTAGGTCCCGGAACTCGGCCCCGTCACGGTGCCAACCATGGTGACAGTGTGGGTTCCCGCCGTGCTGGGAAAGGAAATGGTCATGGAGATGTTCGTGCTGCCGACCGTTCCGCTGGCGGTAATCAAAGCGGCCGCAACATCGGCGCCTTCGCATTGCCCCAAATCGTTTGATGGGCACACCAGCGTGTTTGAAGATCCCGTAAATGTCGTTCCGGCTTGCGTAAAGTTGGTGTAAATATTTGTGGTTCCGTGCCCGTTTGTGGAAGTAAGCACAAGACTGTATTGGCCGCTGACGCTAGCATTCTGGGCGACTGGCCCTGGTGGAGTGGAACTTCCATAGCCTCCGCCTCCGCAGCCGGCGAAAACGGCGACTGCGCCTGCAAGCGCACCCGCGGCGAGCGATGTGTTCGGACTACTGCGTAGCATGAGGTGCCTCCGTCGGCTTTTTGTCGTGATCTTGAATCTGCGCAACTTGCACCAAGATGCTGCGAAAGTGGTTCACCGCGCAATGGCTAACGTGTGGTCTATGAATGTTCCGCGTCTGATGGTGCAGCTCATTGAATTTATGGGAGTTCCGTGTATGCGGGTTGGGTAGCACGACAATTATCTATTGCCGAAACAACTGGTGATGGTAGAGTACCGGGCAAAGTTCTAACATTTCTTATGGAAGCCCCTGATCGAACCCGTAAGGCGCGCTTCGGCGCATTTGACGTGGATTTTCGTTCGGGTGAGTTGCGCAAACACGGTATCCGCCTGAAACTTCAGGACCAACCCTTCCAGGTGCTTGCGCTTTTGCTGGAACGTGCAGGCGACGTTGTCAGTCGGGAGGAACTCAGGCAGAAGCTGTGGCCGGCGGACACTTTTGTCGACTTCGATACCGGTCTGAACAGCGCCGTCAAGAAGCTCCGGGATGTGCTGAGCGATTCCGCCGATGAACCTCGATATATCGAGACGTTGCCGCGCCGCGGCTACCGCTTCATCGCTCAGGTTGAAAACGGCCACCTGCCCGCAGCCGCGGCTGGCGAAGAGCTTCGCTTGCCCGATGCCGCGCCAGGGCCGCTGGCTGAATCTCAGAGCAGGCGCCGCGTTATCGTGGCCGTCAGCGCCGCAGCTATCGTAATTGTTGCCGCCGTCATTACGTGGCGCGTGTTCTTCGCCCGGCCCGGGCTGGCCGAAACCGACTTCATCCTGCTTGCGAGTTTCGTGAACAATACCGGTGATCCCATTTTCAACAACTCGCTGGACAAAGCACTCGAAGTTAAGCTTACGGAGTCTCCTTTTCTGAGTGTTTTTCCGGAAGCCAACGTCCGCGAGACGTTGCGCACCATGCGCCATGATCCAAACGACCTGGTGACCCGTGATCTGGGTATCGAAATCTGTCGCCGCCAGGGGCTTAAGGCCGTTGTGGTTCCGGAGATTGCCGCCCTCGGAAGCAGATACTTGATCACTCTGGACGCCATCGACGCGCGAACGCAAAAATCCATCGCGCGGCAGCAAGAGCGAGCAGCGAGCAAAGAGCAGGTAATCGCCGCGCTGGGTAAAGCAGGCTCGCAATTGCGAAGGCGATTGGGCGAAAGTCTGAGCTCTTTAGAGAAGTACAACGCTCCTCTTGCTTTGGCGACCACCAGCTCCCTGGAAGCGTTACAGGCCTATCGAACAGGGCAGACGCTGTACAGTTCTGGAAAGCAACGTGAGTCCATTCCCATCCTCGAAAGAGCCGTGGAGCTGGACCCGCAGTTCTGTTCTGGTTACAGCATGCTCGGCCGCGCCTACCACGCCATCCGTGACGAGCAGATTTCCAGGAAGAATTTTGCCAAGGCTTTCGAGTTAAAGGATCGCCGCCTCACGCAAGAAGAGAATTTTCAGACAACCGCCCTTTATCATGCGGCCATAACGGGAAACTTGGAAAAGGAAACCGCTGTCCTCGTTTTGTACCAGCTAGCCTACCCACGCAACGCTTTTGCCTTCAACCTCCTGGGGATCGCTTACGCTCAGCAAGGCAGATTGGAAGAGTCGTTACAGCAGTTCTATCAGGCTATTGACCGATCTTCGGCACCCTCTGCACAGTCCTATTTCAATGCAAGCCAGGCGCTGATGATGCTGGGCCGTTTTGACGAGGCGAAGAAAATACTCGACCAATGGAACCAGAAGGGATCCCCAACCCCAGCTCAAACGGCAGTCCGCCAGCGTATCGCTTTTTTCGAGAACGATACCGCAACAACGGAAAGGCTTTTCCGCGAGTATCCGGCAGATGATCTAGCCTCGCTCAATTTACAAATGGAAATCGCATTGTTTCACGGCGAATTCCAAAAACTCCGAGCGCTGAGCGAAACCGAGGTGAGGCTACGAAACCGCCCGAACCGGATGGAAGATGTCGCCCAGTCGCTCGCCTGGCATGCCCGGGTTGAATCTTCGTCAGGAAACTACATCCTGGCGCGCAAGCTCTGCAGCAGAGCCGAAGAGGCGGCCAAAGAAAGTTTTTCATGGCTCGGGAATTGTGGCGAAGCACTGGCAGATGCCGGCGAGATTACACAGGCTGAGGCGCTAGCGGAAAAACTGGATCGCTTACGTGCTGAAGATACACAGTATCAACAGATTTTTCTGCCGGTCATTCGTTCCTCGGTCGAGCGGCAGCGAGGAAACGCAGTCAGATCGGTGGAACTACTCGCCCCAGTTATGCAACATGAGCTAGTAGGGTCACACTTCGTTTATGAACGTGGCCAAGCGTACCTTGCTGCAGGACAACCCGCCGAGGCCGCGGCCCAATTCGAAAAGCTGATCAGTCATCGCGGACGGTTCGAATGGGGAGTGTATACTCCGCTGGCGCAACTCGGTCTCGCGCGTGCCTATGCCAGGCAAGGCGACCGTGAGGAGAGCCGCAAAGCGTACGACGAGTTTTTTACCACCTGGAAAAACGCGGATCCCGATATTCCTATTCTTCTTCGTGCGAAAGCCGAATATAAAAAGCTCACCGGTACTACATCGCCGGAGTCGCAGCCTCAGAGCCGGCATCAATAGTTGTCATCGTCCCCCAACTCCGATGATCGGACGGCATGGCTGCCGAAATTGCCAGGCGGACGGCTCGAATTCCGAATTTAGTGGACGCGAAGGCGGCGTTCGATGAGAGCAAGCGTGAGGTCGGCGAGGATGGCTAACAGAGCGGCGGGGACGGCGCCTGCCAAAATTACGGCGTCACTGACCATGGCGACTCCGCGAAAGATGAATGTACCCAGGCCGCCGGCGCCGATGGCCGCGGCGATGGTGGCCACTCCAATGGTGATTACCGTGGCGGTGCGAATGCCGGCGAGGATGATTCCCAGGGCGAGCGGCAGGCGCACACGGAAAAGGATTTGCGTGCTGGTCATGCCCATGGCTTCGGCGGCTTCAAGGACGGCGGGATCGATGCTGGTGAGGCCGACGTAGGTGTTGCGAAGAATGGGAAGCAGCGCGTAGAGCACCAGCGCGACGATGGCGGTGCGCCGGCCGATGCCTCCGATGAATGGAATGGGAATCAAAAATCCGAACAACGCCAGGCTGGGGATGGTTTGAAAAACGCTGGCGACGCCGAGCGCGAAAGTGCGCAGTGCGGGGCGCTGCACAATGAACATGCCCAGGGGAACAGCGATCAGGATGGCGATGAGCATGGCGATCAAAACCAGCTCAACGTGCTCGAGCGTGGCGTCGAAAATTTCCGCGCGGTGGGTGATGAAAAATGTCCAGGGGGTCATGGGGAAACTCCCGGGACCGTTTGCAGAGAAGCGGTGAAGGCTTTTACCTCGGGATGCTCGATGCGGAGAAAATCCTGTGGCTTGCTGTCGGCTACAATACGGCCTTTTTCGAGCAGCACGATACGCGACGCGAGCAACAGCGCTTCGCGCAAATCGTGGGTGACGAAGACAATGGTTTTGCCGAGTCGATGGGAGAGCTCTGAAAATTCGTGCTGTAACTCGGCGCGTGTAACGGGATCGAGTGCGCCGAAAGGCTCGTCCATCAAAAGGATCGGGGGGTCGGCGCCCAATGCGCGCGCCACGCCCACGCGTTGACGCTGGCCGCCGGAAAGCTGGGCCGGGCGGCGTTGCGCAAATTCCGAGGGCTCCAGGCCGACCAGGTGAAGCAATTCCGCGACGCGGGAGTTCAAGCGCGCCGCATCCCAATTTTCGAGCTTGGGGACCAGGCCAACGTTCTCAGCTACGGTGAAATGCGGAAACAAGCCCGCCTCCTGAATGACGTACCCAATGTGGCGGCGCAAACGGATGGGGTCCCAGTCGGAGGTGGCTTTGCCGTCCACCAATACAGTGCCATGCGAAGGCAGCAACATGCGGTTAATCAGGCGAAGAAGGGTGGTTTTACCGCTGCCGCTACGGCCCAGCAAGACCAATGTCTCTGCCGAGTTAACGGACAGCGAAAGATCCGTGACAAGCGGCTGGATCCTACCCTTAACGCTGTATGTCACGGTCTGCAACTGGATGATAGCGTCAGGCATTGGGGGAGAAGAAGACGCGTCCGTGATGTTTACCCTGGTCATCGTTGCTTTTCCGCATCGGGCGCCTATCATAGTGCATCTAACTCCTCGCGTTGAACCGAATACGCATTTGAGCCACGTCGTCTAGGGACGATGGCCATCACCAATATCGAGGGCTACGAATCATGGCGGCGATAATCAGCGCGGTTCGCCTGCGGCACAATCTTGCGGCGCGTATAGCCGATGCGCGAAAGCGAAGTGATGAGCTGTTTGCTATTGTGCGCAGCGAGTCGATGTACGACCGCCCTATTCCCGAGCGGCACCGGATTATTTTTTATGTCGGCCACCTGGAAGCATTCGACTGGAATTTGCTGGCGGAAAGAGCGTTCGGGCTACGGCCGTTTCAGCGCACCTTCGATCAATTGTTTTCTTTCGGAATCGACCCCGTCGGCGGAGGATTGCCGACTGACACGCCTTCCGATTGGCCAAGCCGCGAGGAGATTTCCAATTATGTGCAGCGGGTGCGGGACAAGCTGGACCAAGCTATCGAAGAAGCACTGAGCAAGCCGGGCGAAGGCCATCCGCAGCTGAAAACCATACTCGAAGTGGCCATTGAACACCGCTTGATGCACGCGGAAACGCTGGCGTACATGCTGCACCGCCTGCCGGTTGAGAAGAAAATTGGCAAACAGATTGTCAGGACCCGAGCGAAAGCGCCCGCCAAGGCAGACCTGGTGGAAATTCCCGGGGGCAAAGCGACGCTGGGGCTGGCGCAGAAAAACGGCGATGAATTCGGATGGGACAACGAAATGGACGCGCACGACGTGGACGTGCCGGCGTTTTCCGTCGAGAAATGTAATGTGACCAACCGCGATTTTCTGCGCTTCATCGAGGCGGGCGGATACGAAAATCGAGCGTTATGGGATGAAGCTTCATGGAAGTGGATACAGTCTGAAAAGGTGGAGCACCCGGCGTTCTGGCGTCGCGACGGAAGCCTGTGGATGTATCGCGGGATGTTCAGCGAAGTGCGGCTGCCGCAGGATTGGCCGGTATTTGTGAGCCAAGCGGAAGCCACCGCTTACGCCAACTGGCTGGGGCGAAAATTGCCGACCGAAGCGCAATTTCACCGCGCGTCATATGGCAGCCCGGATTCGTCCCGCACAGAAAGATTTTATCCGTGGGGCGATGAAGCGCCGGACGAGCGCCACGGCAATTTTGATTTGCACGCCTGGGAGCCTTCACCAGTGGGTATGCATTTGGCGGGGGCCAGCGCGTTTGGTATACAGGACCTGGTGGGCAACGGCTGGGAATGGACGCGCACGGAATTTGCACCCTTCCCGGGATTCAAGGCCATGTCTTTTTATCCGGGATATTCGGCGAATTTTTTTGACGGCAAGCATTACGTGATGAAAGGTGGATCGCCGCGCACTGCTGCGTGCATGTTGCGGCCGTCGTTCCGAAACTGGTTCCAGCCGCATTATCCCTACGTGTACGCTACGTTCCGCTGCGTTGAAGATGGAGCAAAGGATTGAGGAGATTCCGGAGCCAATGTTGACTCAGACCCTTCCTGTTCGGCACGTTTCGGAATTTGCGGCGGAGGTGCGCGCCGGATTGATCAAGAGCGGCCAGCGCGAACTGCCGTCGAAATATTTGTATGACGAGGTAGGCTCGGCGCTATTCGAAGCCATCTGCGTGCTGCCGGAATACGGCTTGACGCGCGCGGACGCGCGGCTGCTGGAAAATCACGCGAAAGAGATCGTGAACCGGCTGCCGTCACCGCTGCAAGTGGCGGAGCTCGGCAGCGGCACAGGAAAGAAAACGCGCTGGATTCTGGAAGCGCTCTCGCAGCGGCAGAAAACCTACTACTACCCCATCGAGATTTCGCCTTCCGCGCTGGCCGCTTGTGAAAAAGAGCTGGGGCAGATCGACCTGGTGAGCGTGGTGGGATACGAGCGGCCGTATTTGGAAGGGCTGCGGGCCGTGGCGGATCGCAGATCGGCCGCGGACCACCTGCTGGTTCTTTTTCTGGGCAGCACCATTGGAAACTTCGACCGCGGCGCGGGACGAGACTTCTTGCGCGATATGCGAAAGATCCTGCTGCCTGGCGATGCGTTGCTGCTGGGCACCGACCTGGAAAAAGACATCAAGGTGCAGGTCCTCGCCTACGATGATCCAGCCGGCGTCACCGCGGCGTTTAACCGGAACATATTGGCGCGAATCAATCGCGAGCTGGGCGCCAACTTCGACCTGGGCGCTTTCCGGCACGAGGCGCGCTGGAATGCGGTGGAACGAAGAATCGAGATGCACTTGCGTTCGCTGCTGCGGCAAACAGTGGAGATTCCGGCGGCGGGCTTGCGCTTCATGTTGAACGAGGGCGAGAGTATCTGGACGGAAAGCTCGCACAAATACAAAGCGGAAGAGTTATCGGAAATGGCGGCGGATACCGGCTTCCGGTGCGACGGGCAGTGGATCGATCGCGAGTGGCCATTCGCGCAAAATTTATTGATAGCGATTTAGCGGTTCAGACGTGGCGAAAATGAATTCGCGCGCCGCAGCGCGAGAGAGCCCAATTTGCTTCCCTGTGGAATCGGCTTACTTGACGGCGAAGAAATCAGCGTTGACGGGCGTGAAGCTTTGCCACTTCTCAGGCAGGTCCTCAAGAGCGAAAATGGCCGTGACCGGGCAAACCGGGACACACGCGCCGCAATCGATACATTCGACGGGATTGATATACAGTTGCGGGACGCCCTCGAAGCCGGCTTCGTCTTTGCGCGGATGGATGCAGTCCACGGGGCAGACATCCACGCACGCGGTATCCTTGGTGCCCGTGCATGGTTCGGCGATTACATAAGCCATTCAAAATCTCCTTTGATGCAAAACCTGCGCCAGCAGCAGGAGCGCCTTCACATTGTACGTTAACGCGATTCAGATTCTCAACCTGCGATGCGAACGCTAAAATACGGGTGGATGGAAACATTTATGGTGAAAAGAAGCGCCGTTATGGCCTTGCTGGTTTGCTTGAGCATCGCGGCTTTCGCGGCAGCGCAGGCCACGAAAGCGCCGGCAGCACCCGATCTGAAAATGATCGACGCGCAGGGTTATCAAGAACTGTTGGAGCAATACCACGGCAAGCCGCTGCTGGTGACGTTCTGGGCTACCTGGTGCGAACCGTGCAGAGACGAATACCCGATGCTGAATGAGCTGGCCAAGCAGTACGCGCCGCAGGGACTGAAAGTGGTGGGGATAAACCTGGATGACGACGGCGATCTGATCTTGATGCGGCGCTTTATGGCGCGCTATAAGCCGGTATTTCCCAATGTGCGAAAGAAGAAGGGCGGCGAATCGGAATTTGTGCAGGCGGTGTTGCCGGGATGGACGGGCGCGATTCCTGCTTCATTTTTTTATGACAGGGACGGGCGGCAGATTGGCCACCTGCTGGGAGAAAACAATCGCGACACCTATGAGGCGGCGATACGCATGGTGCTGAGTTCCAGCGGCGGAAATAGCGCCTCCCAATAACCGACGTTGAGCGGAAAGACCGCTTGCGATAGTCGTGCTTGTTCATTCGCAGAATTCCCACACGCGAAAACGGCGTGGGGCAGCCAAAAGCGTGTGCGCATGCCGGCGCTTGGACATTCACGTCGGCCCCGGGCGGCGATCGGGCGACACCGCCTAGTTCAGAGGCTTCAACATTTTCGGGAGAACGCCATGTTGGATATGAAGGGCAACAAGATTACTTTTTTTGGACACAGCACGTTCTCATTGACCACCTCAGGGGGAGAAGTGGCTCTGCTCGATTCCTGGGTGACCAGCAATCCAAAGTGTCCCGAAAGCTTGAAACAAATGAAGAGACTGGACGCGATATTCCTGACCCACGCGCATAGCGATCACTTCGGCGATTTGCTGGAGCTGGCGAAAAAGCACAAGCCGGCCATCGCGGCGATTTTTGAGACCGCCAAATGGATCGGGGCGCAGGGTTTCAGCGATCAGGTGAAACCGATGGGGAAAGGCGGAACGATCCGAATTGGAGAATTCGAAGCGACGATGACGCATGCGTTCCATTCCAATTCCATCGAGGATAAGGACCAGCTGATTTACGGCGGCGAACCGGCGTCGTTCATCGTGCGGATGCCCGGAGGATTGACCATCTTCCACGCGGGAGACACCACGGTGTTTGGAGATATGAAGCTGATCGCTGAATTATATAAACCGGACATTGCCTGCCTGCCGATCGGAGACCACTTCACCATGGGCCCGCGGGAGGCGGCGCACGCCATTCGGCTGCTGGGAGTGAAACACGTGATACCGATGCACTACGGAACATTCCCGGCGCTGACCGGTACACCCGAAGGGTTGAGGGCGGAGAGCAACGACGTTGCCGGGTTGGAGATTCATGCACTGAAGCCAGGAGAAAGCTTGTGAAATTGCCGAAGAATTTGCGCAGCGGCTTCATGCGCGAGGATGTGGAGAATTATCTCTACGAGTTACTGCCCGCGCGCGACAGAATAGTTCGCGAGATGGAAGAATATGCAGCGCGGCACAGCGTGCCAATCATAGGCCCGGCGGTGGCGCGCATGCTGGCGCTGCTGGTGCAAATTTCCGGCGCGAAAAGGATATTCGAACTGGGATCGGCGATCGGTTATTCGACGGTGTGGCTGGCACGCGCGGCGGGACCGTCGGCGGAAATTACCTATACGGACAGTGATCCGGACAATGCCAGGCGCGCGGCGGCGTATTTCAAGCGCGCGGGAGTGGCCAATCGGATTCGCGTGGAAACGGGCGACGCGTTATCGCTGCTGAAAAAAACTACCGGAAAGTTTGATTTGATCTTCAACGATATTTATAAGCGCGAGTACCCGGCGGCGGCGCGCATGGCACTGCCAAAATTGCGGCGCGGCGGATTGCTTATTACGGACAATACATTGTGGTCGGGAAAGGCCGCGCGGAAGGCCGCGGCGGGCGATGCGGATACTCGCGGCGTGCAGGAATTGAATCACATGGTGCACGCGTCGAAGGAATTGTATTCAGTGTTGATTCCGTTGCGCGATGGCGTGACGGTGTGCCGGAAACTGTAACAGACCAATCGTAGACTGTACGTTTCCAACTTCCCCACTCGGAAATGCGCCGCGTGGGGTACCCATCGACGTCATCTTGGTGCGGGCCTCGCCAGCCTGCGTGATGAGCCGATTGTAAAAGAGCAAAAATTTAGCGGCGCAAAAGATTGCGAGCGAAGAAGGCCACATTGGCGGGACGCTCGGCCAGGCGGCGCATGAAGTACGGGAACCAGTCGCGGCCGTAAGGAATATAGATGCGCAGGCGAAAGCCGTCTTTGATGAGGCGGCGCTGGAGATCGGTGCGCACACCGTAGAGCATTTGGAATTCAAAATTGTCTTTGGAAATGTTATTGGCGGCGGCGAAGCGAATGGTTGCGGCGATCATCGCGGGGTCGTGCGTGGCGATACCGTGGTAGGCGCCGCTGGTCAGCAACATCTGCATCAGGCGAACGTAATTCGCGTCGACGTCCCGTTTCTTGGGATAGGCGACTTCGGGCGACTCCTTGTAAGCGCCTTTGCAAAGGCGGATGCGGCAGCCGTAGGCCAGCAGATCGGTGACGTCTCCCTCGCTGCGGTATAGATAGGATTGAATTACCGCGCCGACGGCGGAGTTTCGCGCGCGCACGCGCTTGACGAGCTCCACGGTGCGCTGGGTGTAGACCGAACCCTCCATGTCCACCCGCAAAAAACTTTCGTAACCTGCGGCGCGCTCCACGATGGAGCCAACCAGGCCTTCGCAGAATTCCACGCTGAGATCGAGCCCGAGTTGAGTCAGTTTACAGGAGACATTGGCATACAGATTTTCTTTAGCGATGCGTTCGAAAATTTGCAGGTAGGCGTCGCGGGCTCGTTGCGCGTCGGCCGTGGAAGAGACATTTTCGCCCAGATAGTCGAGGCTGGCGAGCATGCCGCGATTGTTGCACTCGCGAGCTGCGGCGATAGCTTCGTCGAGCGTTTCGCCGGGAACAAATCGTTGCGCCATGCGCCGGGTACGGCCATTGGTGGTGACCCAACGGGCGAACGATTTACTTTGGGAAAGTTTGAGAAGACTTGCACGTAACATGCGCGTCGATTATGGCAGCACGCGATGGCGGAAACTAGTCTTTGTGCTCTTCCAGAAACTTTTCGGCGTCCATGGCCGCCATGCAGCCGGAGCCCGCAGCGGTCACGGCCTGCCGGTAGCGGTGATCCTGCACATCTCCGGCGACAAACACACCGGGAATTTTGGTTTTGCTTCCGTTGGTGGAGAGCAAATAGCCGTTCGCGTCGGTTTCCAGTTGCCCACGGAATGCGGCAGTGTTCGGATCGTGGCCGATAGCCACGAACACTCCGTGGACTTCGATTTCGCGCGTTTCATTGGTGTCCGGATTGCGCAGGCGAACGCCTTCGACGCCGGCTTTATTGGCAAGAATTTTCTCCACCACGGCGGGAGTGACGATTTCCACTTTTTCGTTGGCGCGGACCCGGTCAATCATGATTTTTGTGGCGCGAAATTCGTTGCGCCGGTGAATCAGGTACAAGTGTGACGCGTAGCGAGTGAGAAAGTTGGCCTCTTCCATGGCCGTATCGCCGCCGCCAATCACGGCGATGGCCTTATTGCGAAAAAAGAATCCATCGCAAGTAGCGCAGGTGGAGACGCCACTGCCCAGCAGAGGCCGCTCTTCGGGAAGGCCCAGCAGGCGCGCGGACGCTCCCGCGGCGATGATCAGGGTTTTCGTTTCATAGCGCTCGGCGCCGGCGCTGACGACAAATGGGCGCTTGGAGAGATCCACGTCGGTGACAATGCCGGCATTGAATTCCGCGCCGAATCTTTGCGCCTGTTTGCGCATATTTTCAATGAGCTCATGGCCCAGGACGCCGTCAGGAAAACCGGGAAAATTCTCGACCATGGTGGTGAGCGTAAGCTGGCCGCCCGGTTCATGCCCGTCGATGACCAGCGGCTTCAGATTGGCGCGCGCGGCATAGATTGCGGCGGTTAGGCCGGCACAGCCGCTACCGATAATGACTGCGTTGTACATTCCAGTTGGCTCCCGTATTTGATTCTCGCACGTGCCCAGGGGATACAATGGCGCAAAACGGTACATTCTACCTGATTAGCGCTCTGGACGAAGCAATTGCGCGGGAGACGCTGCCAAATTGGCGATCAAGTTGTACCGGCACGGTTTGCCAGACCTGGCACGCAATTCTATAGTTCAAAAACGCCGGGGCTGTGCCTCGGAAAACCAGGAGCAAGACGATGGATGCGCGATATCCGGTTGGAAAAATGGAAATGCCCAAAGAAATTACCACCGCGAGAAGGCAGGAGGCTATCGAATCGATTTCGCGCACGCCCAGGAACCTGCGCGAAGCGGTCCGCGGGTTAAACGAAGCCCAATTGGACACGCCTTACCGTGAAGGCGGGTGGACGGTGAGGCAGGTAGTACATCATGTGCCGGACAGCCACCTGAATGCCTATATCCGCCTGCGGCTGGCGTTAACGGAAGACATGCCCACGATCAAACCCTACCCGGAAGCCGAGTGGGCGGAACTGGTGGATGCGAAATCCGGGCCAATCGAAGTCTCGCAGCGGCTGCTGGATGCGCTGCACGAACGATGGGACCTCCTATGGCGGTCGCTGAAGCCTGAACAGTTTTCGCGCAAACTGGTGCACCCCGAGCATGGAGAACGAACCATCGACTGGCTGTTGTTTGTTTACGAATGGCACGGGAAGCATCACGCAGCGCACATTACGGAGCTGCGGAAACAGAGGGGCTGGTAAAAAACTCAGACCGGGACTGTGCGGCGGCCGGGTGGCGTCGGCGCGTGCGGGTCGTGTACGATAATTGAGTTCACTAGGAGAACGCATGAGCAGACCCGCAGGAACGTACGCGATTTTTGAGACTTCGCAGGGCAATATTGTGATCCGCTTGCTGGAGAAAGAAGCTCCCAAAACGGTAGAGAATTTTGTGGGACTGGCGGAAGGAACCAAGGAATTCACGAACGAGAAGACCGGTAAGAAGGAAAAACGCAATTTCTACGATGGCCTGACTTTTCACCGGGTGATACCGCAATTCATGATTCAGGGCGGCTGCCCGGAGGGTACGGGACGCGGCGGACCCGGATACAAGTTCGCGGACGAGTTTCACCCGTCGCTGAAGCACTCCACCACGGGAAAACTGTCCATGGCCAATTCCGGCCCGGGAACGAACGGGAGCCAGTTTTTCATCACCGTGGCGGCCACACCGTGGCTGGATAACAAGCACACGATATTTGGCGAGGTCGTAGAAGGACAGGACGTGGCGGATAAAATTTCGAATTCCCCACGGGATGCCGGCGACCGGCCGCGCACGCCGATTACATTGAATAAGGTACGGATCGAAAGAGTGGCTGCGTAGGACCACGTTGGTTGTCTGGGCATCAGCAAAATCCCCACACGAAAACCCGTCGTGTGGGGAACCCTAATGAAGGGGCGCCCCTGACTGCAGCGCAGGTGCCCAACTGAATGTTTTCACTAAAGTGGTGATTCGGGATGCTCACGCCTGAGCGGCTCCTGCGATTAGTGATCGAAATTATTTTCGTATTGATGGGGCTGCTGGTGGTGTGGCTGGGCCTGACCGGGCACATTTTTTTTGATCGCCACAAACTGTCGTGGCTGATCTTGAGCGTGGCGCTTATTTTGTGGGGACTTCGTGGAATTTACACCAGGCCGGGCCGCAAGCCCCCGCAAGTGGAGGACTATACCCGGGCCATTTCGTTGACGCTTCTGGGTTTCGTGCTGCTGGCGATTTCGCGTGTGCCATTCACCTGGGTGGGTGTGCTGCTGGCGTGCGCGGGATTGTTGCTGGCGGTGCGCGGAATTGTCGGATCGGTGCTATTGTTACGGCCCGCCAAATAAGCGGAGGCGCGCGTCGCAGTCAAGTCCAGGCTCTGGATCGCAACCAGAAAGGAATTAAGAGATGTTCCAGGAGTTTAAAAAGTTTGCCATGCGCGGCAACGTGCTGGATCTGGCAGTAGGCGTGGTCATCGGCGCGGCATTCGGGAAAGTTGTTGGGTCGTTTGTAGAAGACATCATGATGCCGCCCATCGGGCGCCTGCTGGGCCACGTGGATTTTTCGAATTTGTTCGTGAGTTTGAACGGCACGCATTACGACACTTTGACGGCTGCCAAGGCTGCTGCGGCGCCGACGGTAAATTACGGTCTGTTTTTTAATACCATCATTAATTTTCTGATCGTGGCGCTGGCGGTATTTCTGCTGGTGCAGCAGGTAAACCGCTGGGGCAAGAAGCCGGAGCCCGTCGCGGCGCCCACCACGAAGGATTGCCCGCAATGCGCCATGGCGATTCCCATCGCGGCCAAGCGGTGCGGGCATTGCACTTCGCAACTGGCGTAGTTGTTTGCGCAGTTAGCTAGTTTGGTTTTGTGGCCGGCTTGCGCTTGGTCTGATTGGCGTCCAGGTGCGCGCGCAGGCGCTTGACGACCTCGTCCTCGCGCCCGTCATCCAATTCTTTCTGAACCTCTTCCAGCGCAAAGTGCACAACATCGTGGTGGTGCAATTCCTGCGGCGCGAGCACATCGCTGAAGCGCAGCCACAGCCGGTGCAGAAGATTGACTTCATTTCCGGTGAGGTTGGGAGCGTGCGGACCGAGAACTTTGTAGACCTTATCGCCGTTGGCCAGATGGATTTCGAGATTAAACTGCGGCTTTTGATCCCCCAGTTGTTCCCAACCGTCGCCGATCTGGCGGGCTTGTTCTTCGGTGGTTTCCTTTGCGGAGTGTCCCAGAACAATAGTGCTGGACTTGAGCGCGGTGGCGGCGCGCAAAATGCCGTCCCACAAATCGTTGGCAGCGACCACCGCCAGGCGGATGGACTTGCCGCGTTTTTCCGCCATGCTCAGCGCTTGAGAAAAAAGATGCTGCTCGATACTGCCAAAAAGCTGGTCGGCGTCCATTTCGCTTTCGCCGGACGCGGAGCGGCGCAACAAGCGGATATGCAGTACGACGATGTCGCGGCGACCGGGCTTGATGCGGTCCAGCACATTGCCAAGGTGATAGAGCGCGTAGTGATTGCTGACCGGAACGAGAATATTCCCCGGACGCGCGCCGACACCTTCAGGAGTTAATTCCCCTTCCAGCGCAAGATTGAACTGATCCATCTCCACATGCGTTGCTCCGCCGCGCCGTCCGCGCCGTTCGGAAATAGTGAACACGATATAGAGCAGAATCGAGAACGCGCCGCCCGCCACGGTAGCCACCGGTTTGGTGAACAGGTTGACGAACGCGATGAGAAACAACGTCAGGGTGATGAGCCCCAGGCCGACGGGAATCTGCACGCCGCGAATATGGAAATTCAGGGGCACCTGAAATTCGCGCTGGCCCGGCCTGGTATAGCGAAGAACGAGGACCGCCAGACCATTCATCGCAAAGCTCCAGATAACTCCAAAGGCGTAAAGATTGGCGAGAAAGGTGACATGACCGCGGCTGATGACAATGGTCAGAATCTGCAGGAAAACGACGATATTGATGATGCGATAGCTGGTGCCATAGCGGGGATGCGGCTGGCGAAACCAGTCACTCAGCACACCGTCTTCGGAAACCCGATTTAAAACGCCGTTGGAGCCGACAATCGCGGTATTCACCGCGCCGGCCAGGATCAGCGTGCCGACGACCACGACGAATCCATGAAAGACCAGGCGCATAAAGAACGGGCCTTCCAGACTCATGGCCAGTCCGCCGATTAAATTCTCCAGGAAACCGCGGCGGACGTCGTCCGGAATAATCATCACGGCGAAGAAAGAAACCAGCGAGGTAAATACCAGGCTGTATACGAAAATCACCAGTCCAGCTTTGCGAAGATTCTGGAGCTTGGGACTTTCGATTTCGCGGTACACCTGCGCGAGCGATTCCTCGCCGCTCATGGCCAGCACGGAGTGACCGAGTGCGATGAAGATGGCGATGATGCCGAACATGTGCGGAAGACTGCTGTGCGCAAGCCAGCCAAGAGCGCTGGGGCCAAGACGCAGATTCCGCGGATGAGGCCAGGGTGGCAGCGCCGAATGGCGGACGATTACCGTATAGGTGCACCAGGCGATCAGCAGCACCACCATGACGGTAACCAGCTTCATGATTTGCAGCGCTTTATGGCTGGACTCGGAGACGCCCTTGGTGTTTTCCCACCAGAAGTACACGGTGACCACGACGGCAAATCCGGCGGCGATGACGCTGACGGTTCCCGGCGCCAGCGGTCCACTCAGGTGCGCATACTGGAGCAGTTCGCTGATCAACCCTGCGAGGTATTGACCGGCGGCCACACCGCTGATCGGCCCGGTGAGCACGTAATCGAACATCAGCGCGGAAACGCTGAACTTGGCGAGCGTGCCGCCCAGGGCGCTTTTGACGGCGCGATAGACGCCGCCACGCACGAACATGCTGCAACTCTCGACGTACACCGCGCGCACGGCATACGAAAAGATCATGATGGCCAGGATGAACCACGGCGCGGTCTTGCCAATGTAGCCTTCGGCTTCGCCTCCGGCGTAGTAGGCCGAAGAAGCCAGGTCGTTCAGCACAATCGCAGCGGCGCGCCAGAACGAAATAAACGTAAGAAGAGCGGTGGTGGCTACAATGACGCGCGGAACAGCCGATCCCCGGCCGCCTGGAGCGGCAGGGGCATTAGAAATCGTACTCATGAATGGATGTCGGTGACCTGCAGACTAAAATCGTCGCATTTTTCCGGGGTGAAGTCTAGCCGACCGGGATTGAACTGAACAACAGGAAAATCGATTATGTAGTGAAATTGCGAAACGCGGCGGCGCATTCCAGGCAGGGGCAAATGGTGCGCAGATGATCGTAGCTGAAGATGCCGGTATTGTGGCCGTCATTGAAACTGATTTGCACCGCGTAGTTGCCGACCTGCGTGGCGGATTGGGCGCGCATTTTTGGTTTGAACATGGGCAGCGCGGGAGAAGCAATCGGGGCGGATTTCACGCCCGGGTGCCGGTGTTCCTCTTCGCGCTTTTCGTTGCAGGTGGCGCAGGGACATTCCTCGCGGAGATACGCGAAGTCGTAATGGCTGCTGTGATCGTCGGCCCACGTTATATCCACGCCCGCGCCGCTGGAAACGTGAATTTTAATAGCCAGGGGTTTTTTGCGATGGTCGACGGGAATAGGCATGCGCGTCAGGGCCGGGCTTTAACGTTTCCGTCGCAGCAATCCCCGGGAGGAATGGGATTTCCGTGAGGGCAGGTTTTCGGATGCCCGAGAAATGTGCAGATGCGCTGGTCGAGCTCCGGGCTGATGATGTGTTCGAATTTGCAAGCCTGCGTATGCGCCTCGGAATCGTCGATCGCGAAAGTGTCCTTAAATAGGCGCTCGGCAAGGCGATGGCGGCGCACCACGTCGCGCGCCCGCCGGCTGCCGGTTTCGGTCAAGTACACATCGGTTTCGCGCATTTCCACGAGCTTGAGGTCTGCCATTCGGCCGAGGGTGCGCACAGGGTCTGCAGCTCCACGCACGCGAATGGCCTCCAGTTGCGGGCTGGTTCCCTCTTCGCCGCACATCCAGATGCGTTCGAGCAAATGGTCGAAGCGAATTTCGTCGTCGAGGGAGACGGCGTCAGCTTGCGTGGTGTCCAGGCTCAGGCGCCCGTGTGCAAGTTCAATGCGGCGGCCCGCCTGGCGCGCAATATCGGGATCGTGCGTAACCATCAGAATGGTGTGGCCGGCGTCATGCAGCGCGCGGAAAATATCGATGACGATGTCTTCGTTGGCTTCATCAAGATTTCCGGTGGGCTCATCGGCAAGAATCAATTTTGGCTGGTTAATCAGCGCCCGGGCAATGGCCACGCGCTGCTGCTCTCCGCCGGAGAGCTGCGCGGGAAGATAGGTGAGCCGGTCGCCCATGCCGACGCGTTTCAGCGCTTCCTCGGCTTGCTTCTCATCGGTGACACTATGGAAATATTGCGCCAGCATCACGTTTTCCAAAGCCGAAAGGTACGGCACCAGATGGAATTGCTGGAACACGAAGCCGACTTTTTCGGAACGGTAGCGGACCAATTGATTTTCGCTTCTTTTGGAAAGATCGACATCGTCGACAATCACGCGGCCGGACGTGGGCGTGTCGAGGCCGCCAAGAATATTGATCAAAGTGGTTTTGCCGGAGCCGGAAGGGCCCATCAGCGCCACCCATTCGCCAGGATCCACGCTGAAACCAACGCCGTCGAGAGCCCGCAGCGTTCCATATTGCTTGACGAGCGATTCGACGATGACCTGGGGCGCCTGCGGCGAGTGGGGATCCAGTGGGCTCACGCTTCCCCCCGAAATACCGAAGCGGGAGAAATACTGGCGAGACGCCGAAGCGGATACGCGCTGACGATGGCGACAAGAATGGTGAGAGCCACGGAAACAGGATACACAATCAAACGTGGACGCGCCGCCACGCCGAAAACGGTTTTGCCCAGAGAGATGGAAAGCATCAGGCCCGCGGCGGCGCCGACCACGCCGCCTGCGAGGCCGAGCAACGCGGCTTCGGCGAGAAATAGACGCAGCACCCGGCGCGTCGCGCCACCGATGGCCTTCATCAAGCCGACGTCGGCGCGGCGCTCCATGGCCACGTTGGTCATGGCGGCCATGACGCAGAGCCCGGTAAGGACCAGCACTAGAGCGGTCGTGGTGGTCAATAATCCACTAATACGATCGTAGATTTTTGCCTCCGCGTCAGTGAACTGCCGCAAGCCATGCACATCCGCCGAAGGAATTTTTTGCGCCAGCGCCGTGATATAAGCCTGAATCTCGCGCGGCTTCCCGGTCACGCTAAGCTGCATAAGACTAATCTTGCCGGGAAGAGCGGCCAGGCGTTGCGCGGCATCGAGATTAACCACAATCTGGCTATCTTCGGCGTCGCCGCGGCGATCGGCAATTTCTGAAACGCAGCTTTCTTCCCTGCCGCCGGCCTGCAACATGAGGCGATCGGCGGATTGCAGATTCAATTGCTCGGAGGCTTTGACGCCTACCAGGCAACGATTTTTAATACCTCGCGGAGTGACAATGGCAGAGCGCCACGAGGATCGATCGATCAGCTCGCTGCGCTTGCCCGCGATTACTGCGCTTACCGGTTGGCTGGAAGCGGAGGAGGAAACGGCGGCTACCAGGTAGAGATAGGAATCCGCAGTGACCCGCGGCGGGATCGATTGAGCCACTTGCTGGACTACCGACTCATCCAGAGTGGATTCACCGGGCGTGGAGAGGCCCGCGGACGACCCGCCTGCGCCGCGGGGCGCCACGATAACGTTGGGCCCGAAAACGCGAAACTCGCGGACGAGGCGGCTCTTGGCATCGACCTGAAGATTCAGCAGCGCGGCTGAGAGAGCCGCTCCGGCACCGAGCGCCAGGAGTATGACAAGCAGGCGGCCTCGCTGCGCGGCAAAAAGGCGGCGCATGATGCGCCAGAACATCCTACGGTCGGGCATCTATTCTCCCCGCAAAATCTGTGCCGGCTCATAACGCGAAGCGCGGCGCAACGGAATGGCGCTGCCCAGCAAGGTGACCAGCGCGGCGAGGCCAAGGATCACTACAAAGACGAGGATAGAAGGTTCGGGAGCGACGCCAAATATTTTTTCGCCCAAGATGCGCGCAAGAACGATACCCAAGGCATAGCCGACGCCACCACCGACGAAGGCCAGAAGTAATTGTTCCGCGGCAAGGAGGAAACCAATGGTGCCGGAGCCCGCGCCGATGGCTTTCATCAAGCCAATCTCCGAGCGGCGTTCGATGACGGACGCGGCCGAGGAGGCACCGACAGCCAGCACCGCGGCAAGCAATGCCGCCAACGTGGCGAGCCACAGCAGGGAGCGGACGCGCGTAAGGATGCTGCCTTCGCCTTCGGCAACGCGGCGAATTACGCGAGCGTCCACACCGGGCAAAACCTGTTTTATTTGATACGCGATGGAAGAGGCATAGGGACTGCAGGACCATCGCTCCAGCTCCGCAGGCTTCATGCTCGCGGGATTACGGCGCGCGAAGTCATCTTCGGGTTTTGTGAGCGCGCTGACGTACAGGCGGCGGTACTGCCCCGGTTTCCCGGCGAACTGCTGGGCGACCTGCAAAGGTGCGACAACGGCATCGTCTTCGGGTCCACCGGCGGAAAGAATCCCTGTCACGGTCAGCGCGATGTTTTTGCCGGAAGAGTTGATGTGCAACACATCGCCAGTCTTGACGCCCGCTCGAGCGGCGAAGGATTTGCCGGCCAGGCATTCGGCGGCGTCACGGAACCACCGCCCGTCCACGTGCCACCAGGAATTGGTCTGTTCCATGCCGGTGAAGTAGGAGCGGCCATCGGGAATCGCAACCGGCTGATGCGCCCAGGTTCCGATGAGCGTGGTTTTGACGGAGTAGGCCGGAGCAGAAAGCGATTGTGACGATTTTGTCCACGCTTCCACGGGAACTTCCATAACCGGCGCAAAGCCGACGATGTTGTTGCGCCAGAAAATTGTTTTCAGTTTGCCCAGGTCGCGTTCCGGGAGATACGCGCCGGCATCCACGGGACGATAATCAACTCCCCCAATTTCAAGGGGCAGCGAGTCCGCTTGCGGAGTAACCAGAAGATTCGCTCCTAAGCTGCGGAATTCGTGGGCCAGGCGGTCGCCCACATCCAGTGAAACGCTGAAGGCCGCGGTGACCACGGCCATGCCGAGAGCCAGCGCCGCGCCGGTAAGTAACTTGCGGCGTGGACGTCGTGCGAATGAATCGGCAACAAGGCGGAGGAACATAGGTTGGCTGGGCGCGTGTCCCGCTTAGCGCGGAACCTCTGCAGCGGCCTGACCCAGACTGCCAAGCTCGATGAGCATGTCGCTGCCGTCGACTCGCGAGGCGACGCCGATGGGATTGCAGCCACCCTGATCGCCGACGGAGGGGACGTAGATCGCCGATCCACAATGGCGGCACACCACATTCTGGCCATCCTGGCGATAGCCTTCCGCGCCGCAGATGCGGCAGGCGTCAAGCGCGGCGGCGTAGCCGTTAGGTTTCTTGATCACCATGAAGCGCAAACTCTGGCTGCCAACTTTGACGTTAAACAGGTGCATCTTGCCGTCTTCCACCTGCGACAGCGGCACACGGACTTCCTGGCCCACCGCGGTGACGGGCATCGAAGATGGCGGAGCGGAATTGGCGCGGGCATAAATGAAATCGGCGGTCAGCACGAGGATAACGACGAGGCAAGCGGTGGAGGCGGCGATGGTCCAATTGCGCTGGCGGCGATTTTGAGACTGTCGCAAGCGGTTTTCAGCTTCAGCTCCGGGTTGCGTGGAAATTTTTGAGCCGACATTGTTTTGCCATTCGCGAAATACCAGCAGCGCGGCAGCACCAAAAATCAGCACGAAGAAAAATAATTCGTTGCGCACTACCGGGCCAATGATGGCCATCTCCGTTTTGCTGGAAGGCAGCCACTGCGCCTCGCTCAATTCATGCAGCCCGGTAAGCGCGAGTTGAAAAGCGACCAGCATCAGGATGACGGTGGTTACAGCGAAGAAACGGTGGAGCGGCACGCGCAAGGTGCCTTTGAAGAAAAACAAACCGACTACCACGGCGGCAGCGATGCCCGCAAAGGTCCCGATCCAGGTCTGCAAACCTTCGCTGGAGAGTTCCACGGCGCGAAGAATGAGAGCGAGTTCCGCACCTTCGCGAAGAACCATCAGGAAGACGAAGAAAAACAGCCCGATACCCGCGGCGGCGCCGGCACGGGCGGCGTAGGACTCCACTTTCTTTTCGATTTCATTTTTCAAGTGGCGCGCAACGCGGTTCATCCATACGATCATCGTAATGACGAAGAAGGCGGCGAGGAGCATAAGCAGCCCTTCGAAGCCGTCCTGATTGATGCGCCAGTTTTCCAGAGCAATGGCCACGGCTAGGCTGAGGACGGCAGCAGCGGCAACGCCAAACCACACGAAACGCGCCAGATGAGAGCGGCCGGTGCGGGATAAATAGACGAGAATGATGCCGACCACGAGGGAGGCTTCGACACCTTCACGAAGAGCGATGAGGAAAGCCGGGAGCAAGGGAACTCCAGTTGTAACTGATTTGCAACTACAAATCGAGTGTACGCTCGCGACTAATCCACGTCAAGCCGAGCGCACTCCGGCAGATACGGCACGGTAGAATGAGTAGGCTGATCCTGAGAATGAACTTCGTCATAGAACGCCAAGCTGCTTGCATACTCCTGTCCGCGCTGCTCGGGGTGGCGCCGTGCCTCGCGCAAGAGCAGGCCAAGCCCGCCAAAGGCGAAGCTCCCGTGCGCTTGCACGTGGACCTGAAGCGCGCGCAGAAAGCCGCCGAACGCGGCGACCAGGAGGACGCCGCCGGGCATCTCGATGAAGCTCTGCTGCACTACCAGGAAGCCGCTTACTACGCGCCGAAGGACATGAACTATGCGCTGCGGGAAGCGGCGCTGCGTTCGAAACTGGTGCGCGCCCACGTGGACGCCGCGGAGCACGCAGCGCTCGAAGGGCAGATGGTAAAAGCCACCGAAGAAATGCGCAAGGCGCTGTTGATCGACCCGGGAAATACGGTGGTGGCGGAGCGCTTGACGCAGATGAAATCCATGGACGATGAACTTCCGGTTAACACACCAACCGAAATAACGGGGTTGCCACAGCTGCAGGCGAAAAGCGGAAAACAGAGCCTGGACCTGCGCGGGCAGACGCGTCAGGTTTATGAGCAATTGGCGGCGCGCTTTGGGATCAAAGCGTCGTTCGATCCGGACATTGTGCAACGCGACGTGCGCCTGCGGGTGCCGGACGTGGACTTCAATACCGCGATGATGTTGATGGGCACGCAGACAGGGACATTCTGGCGGGCGCTCAATCCCACGCTGGTTTTTGTGGCGCCCGACACTCCCGAAAAACGCCGGGAATATGCTCCGGAGGCCGAGCAGACGTTCCCCTTACCGGCCTCCGTCGCGCCGGACGAGATGACCGAGCTGTTACGCGTGCTGCGCGACATTACGGGCGCCACGCGCCTGGAGCTGAATACCGGCAACCGCTCCATCACCATGCGCGACACCCCGGCCAGACTTGCTCTCGCGGGACAACTCCTCAAAGAAGTGGAGAAGGCGCGCGGCGAAGTGCTGTTGGAAATAGAACTGCTGGAAGTGGATCGCGGCGCGATGCAAAAGCTGGGGCTCACTCCGCCATCTTCAACGTCCCTGATCCTGCTGACGCCCAACGATGTGCGATCGCTGGCGACTTCCACGGACCTGGCGAATTTACTGACCAACGCGCAAAACGTATTCACCGGGAAAGGCTTCTCCAGCATCCCCCCGTTTATTTTGCTGGGAGGCGGACTGTCGACTTTCTTACTGACGCTGCCAGGGGCCAGCGTGGACTTTTCGGATTCGCTATCGCTGGTGCGCAGCGGACGGGAAGTTCTTTTGCGCGCGCAAGACGGCAAGCCCGCCACTTTCTTTGTAGGCGACCGCTTTCCGGTCACCTTGTCTTTGCTTTCGCAGAGCCTGGGCACCGGCGGCAACTTCACGGGCGTGCCTGGCTCGACGATTTTTCCAGAAACAAATTTCGTGGTGGGCGAAAATCCAACGGCTTTGGTCGCCGGGCATTTTACCGGCGGGACGCTGCCGGACCTGGCGGTGGTTTTCAATAACGCGGCGGCAAATACATTTACGATCTTGCAGAATCAGGACAACGGCAACTTCTTGCAGGTAGCTACTCCGCCCATAACCCTGGGTGCGAACGAGACCGGCCAGGTGGCTATCGGCACGGGCGTCTTTCGCACCGACAGCACCAAGTTCCTCACCGCGCAACCACAGGACGTGATTCTGGTGAACTCTACTTCCAACAATGTGTCTGTGCTGCTGGGGAACGTGGACGTCAACGGCGTGCCCAATGGGGCGTTTACGGAAGCGCCGGGCTCGCCTATCCCGGTGGGAACGAATCCGAGCTCCATCATCGTCGCGGACTTCAATGCGGATGGGATTCAGGATTTTGCGGTGACCAACTCCGGCGACAACTCAATTTCGGTCTTCCGCGGAGTGGGCGATGGAACGTTCACGCAATTTCCGGCCTCGCCTTTTCTGCTGAACACCACGGGCGTGACGGAAACGGGTCCGGTGGCCATGGTGTCGGGAACTTTCCGTCAGGGCGACACGACGGACCTGGCAGTGGTAAATCAGACTTCCAGTAACGTCTCTATCCTGCTGGACAACATCGACCAGAATTCGAACATCACGCTGACGGAAGCGCCGGGCTCCCCGCTCCCCGTCGGTACTTCACCGGTGGCCATCGCGACCGGCGATTTGAACGCCGATGGTGTCGGCGACCTCGCAGTTGTGAATCAGGGAGCGAACACTGTTTCGCTCTTGCTGGGCAGCACCACCATCGACGGGACATTCACGGCGGCTCCGAACTCGCCGCTGCCGACCGCGGCCACTCCCGCCGGTGTGGTTATTGCAAGTTTTGCGAATGGACCTTCGCCCGATATCGCCGTGACAAATAAAGATCAGAGCACGCTAAGCGTTTTTCTGGGGCTGGGCGGCGGATTGTTTCAAACCGGAGTGGAACTCAACACGCCGGCAAGTCCGGCCGCGCTGATCGTGTCCCCACTCACCAGTGCCGGGCTTCCGGATGTGGCGCTGGTGGCGCAAGGTTCTGTCGCGGGGCAAGGCCTCGTCACCGTCATTCAGGATTCGCCCGATCTAGCGGCGGCCGGAAGCGGCACGGGCCAAACTCCGTATCCCGGCGCGGAATACATGGACATCGGCTTGAAAGTAAAAGCCACGCCGTCGCTGCATCCCAACAACGAAGTTACCCTGCAACTGGAATTTGAAATTCGCGCGCTGGCCGGCAGCAGCGTAAACGGCATTCCGGTGATTTCGAATCGCACGCTGACGCAAACGATTCGCGTGCGAGACGATCAGCCCTCTCTGATCGGTGGACTCGCAGATCGCGAGGAAACGCGCGCGATTACCGGGCTGCCAGGCTTCGCGGAGTTACCTGTAATCGGCTATGCCTTCGGCGGGCGCACCAAAACGCTGTCGGATACGGAGTTGATGATTTTGGTTACGCCGCACCGCCTGCGTTCGCCGCAGCGGCAGACCGGCACGATTTTTGCCGGGCATGGCGAACGAGGCGTTACTCCGAGCACGCTACCCTCGGAACGCGTACAGCCGCCATGATGTGGAACGTAACTTTGGTCTAGAGCAGCCTTAGGGCAACGGGTCGAAGACCACCACGGGCTGGTAGGTGCGCGGCACGACCGCTTCGGCGATGGCGATCAGTTTGTCCTGCTGGTTGAAGACGCGCAGCCGCGGCGGCCGCGGCTCGCCGCCATCAAGCTGCGCCGTGGCGCCGGGCGGCGGCTCAACGCGACCGGGCTGAATCTGCGCGATGGAAATATTGAACTTCGAGCCGTGACGCACGCGGCGCTCAATGACCGGCAAGACGTTCATGTGCGGAAAATTAGGCAGCAGATGCTCCAGCCGGATCAGGCAGGATTCCAACTTTCCCCCACGCGCGGCCGCCGCTAACTCTTCAAGCTTTATGGCCTGATCCAGCGAAAATTCTCCGACGGCGGTACGCGTGATTTCGGCAAGGTGCGCGCCGCAGGCCAGCTTTTCGCCCATCTCGTGGGCCAGCGAGCGAATATATGTTCCCGAAGAACACTCGATAGTGAAACGCGCGATCGAGCCGGCGATCTCGGTAAGACGGTATTCGAAAACTTCCACCTCGACAGGCTTTAGCTCCACCGGCTGTTTTTTTCTGGCCAGCTCGTACGCCGGGCGGCCTTGTATCTTTTTGGCCGAGAATGCCGGCGGCATCTGCGCGAAACGCCCCACGCGTTCCGCGGCAAAGCGTTCCAGCGTGGCGGCATCGAGACCGGGCGCGGAATCCGGGCCTTGCGCCTCGCCGTCGGAATCGTACGTGTCAGTCGCAAAGCCAAAACGAAAGCCTGCGTTGTAGCGCTTGCGGCGTCCGTTATAGAACTGCACCAGGCGGGTGGCTTTTCCAAGGAGCAGGACGAGAACGCCAGTCGCCAGCGGATCAAGCGTGCCGAGGTGGCCGATCTGGCGAAATCCGACCAGGTGGCGCACCGCGTCGACGACATCGTGAGATGTTTTGCCTTGCGGCTTGTCGACTACCAGGGCGCCGTCAAACGGCGCGGGTTGCGGCTGTTGGGGCAAAATAGATTTTCCTGTTCAGACTCGTGGAAGGGTGTTGTTGCCCAAGCTTCAACTCTGCGGAGGCGGATTCGGTTTCTTCACTTCCTTCAAGAGCTGCTCGATGCGTTGAACTTTTTCCTGCGATAGATCCAACGTGAAATGCAATTCCGGCACGCGCCGCAACTGCAGCCGTTCAATCAGCTCGCGGCGGATGTAACCCGCGGCATGCTCCAGAGCCTTCACGGCGTCGGTTTGTTCCTTGTCTGTGCCCTGCACAGTGATGAACACTCGCGCGTGCTTCATGTCCTGCTGCACGCGAACTTCATTGGCCACCACCATGCCTTCCAGGCGCGGGTCTTTCAACTCTCCCACAAGCATGGCGTTGATTTCATGAGCGATCTCCTCGCCCACACGCAGATGACGGTGATTCGCTGGACTCATGAGCGATCCTGTAAACAGCCGAAAGGTTGAGGCACTCTAATCGGATGCGGCGGAGATAGCAAACTTTGCTTTCCATCTAAGCCGCAAGTTTTAGATCATTTCCACGTTGTGACCGGTCAATAACGGTCCCAGAATATTGTCGGCCTCGGCCAAAATCTGCTGCAACGATTCTTCCACGCGATGTTCTTCGTTGGAAATGGTCACGATGCCCACCACCGAACGCTGCCAGGTGTCGTGATATTCGAGCTCCGCCACCGCGACATTAAATTTCGCGCGCAAGCGGTCTTTCAGGCTGCGCAACACTTGCCGCTTGTCCTTGAGCGATTGCGCGTGCTGGATGTGAAGCTCGAGTGTGAGCAATCCGACCGGCATGAGCGGCCCCGGTTACGAAGCACGTTACCTGCTGCGTGAGGTTGCAGCGGTGTTGATATTGCGTTCAGCAGCCGCTTCCGCGGCAGAAACTTTGGTGACCTGGAAGCATTCCAGAACATCGCCGACTTTTACGTCGTTGAAGTTGGCGATGCCCGCGCCGCACTCAAATCCGGCGCGCACTTCGCTGGCGTCGTCCTTAAAGCGCTTCAACGAGCTGAGCTTTGAGGTGTACACCACCGCGCCCTCGCGCAGCACGCGAATCTGGCCGTCGCGCTTGAGCACGCCATCGAGAACGTAGCATCCTGCAACCGTTCCAGTGCCCTTTACGCGGAACGTGTTGCGCACTTCCGCGCGGCCCAGATAGGTTTCAGTGACCACCGGCTCCAGCAAACCTTCCATGGCTTTCTTAAGCTCGTCGGAAACCTCGTAAATGATGGTGTGCGTACGAATGTCCACGTGTTCCTGCTGCGCCAGGTCCGCGGCCTTGCGATCCGGACGGATTCCAAAAGCAATCACGATGGCTCCGGAAGCAGAAGCGAGCAGCACATCGTTTTCCGTAACGGCTCCAACACCCGAGCCGATAATTTTCAGCTTCACCTGGTCGGTGGAAAGTTTGGGCAGCATTTCGCTCAGCACTTCGACAGAGCCCTGCACGTCGGCCTTGATGACGATGCCCAGTTCCTTGACGTCGCCAGCCTTGAGCTGTTCGTGAAGCTGGTCGAGAGTGATGCGCGCGCCGCTGCTGCGGGCCATCTGTGCGTCGCGCTGCTTGCCCTGGCGATACTCCACGATGTGGCGGGCCTTGGCTTCGTCGGTGACCTGGAAGTGATCGCCAGCGTCGGGAATGCCCTGCAGACCAAGAACCTCGACCGGCGTCGAAGGTGGAGCTTCAATGACCGGGCGTCCACGATCATCGAACATCGCGCGCACCTTGCCGAACACCGCGCCGCAGATAAAGAAGTCGCCGGGTTTCAATGTGCCGTTCTGCACCAGAACAGTAGCCACCGGGCCGCGGCCTTTGTCGACACGCGACTCCAGGACAGTACCGGTGGCGGGAGCGTCGGGATTGGCCCTGAGTTCGCGCAGGTCAGCAACCAGCAAAATCGTTTCCAGCAATTTATCTAATCCAATTTTTTGCTTGGCGGAAACTTCCACAAACTCCGTGTCGCCGCCCCACTCCGCGGGCATCAGACCGGCATCGGTCAACTGGCGCTTCACACGGTCGAGCTGGGCGTCTGGCTTGTCGATCTTGTTGATGGCCACAATGATCGGTACCTTGGCGGCTTTGGCATGATCGATGGCTTCTTTCGTTTGCGGCATCACGCCGTCGTCGGCAGCGACCACCAGCACGACGATGTCGGTAACTTTTGCGCCGCGGGAACGCATGCGCGTGAAGGCTTCATGACCGGGCGTATCCACGAACACTACGGCGCGATCATTGACGACGACTTTGTACGCGCCGATGTGCTGCGTGATTCCGCCGGCTTCGCCGCCGGCAACATCCGCCTGGCGAATGGCGTCGAGCAAACTGGTTTTGCCGTGGTCCACATGACCCATGACGGTGACGACCGGCGGGCGCGGCTTGAGGCTTTCCTTGGTCTCTTCCTTGGCGACTTCCAAAACCATTTCTTCTTCCAGGGAGACCACGCTGACCACGCCGCTGAACGCTTCGGCCAAAGTGGTGGCCGTAGGCACATCGAGCGCCTGGTTGATGCTGGCGAAGACGCCGCGGTCCAGTAAATTTTTCAGCAATTCCTTGGCGCGCACATCGAGCTTTTCGGCGAGTTCGCGAATGGTGATTCCTTCGGTGATGGTGACGTCGCGCGGAGCGCGTGGCTCGGGTGGCGCGATGACCGCGGCTGCGGAGCGGCGGTCGCCCATGCCGGGACGCTGGCGCGTGGGATGAAGCTTGCGCTCGCCTTCTTGTTCGCGCTTGTCGGCGACCGGGCGCTGGCGCTGCGGAGGTTTGCGCGTGTAGAGAGGCTTGCCCGGCTCAGCCTTGGGCGGAAGTCTCTCTGGGAAAGCCGGCAACATTCCGGGACGGCCCGGAGCGCGAGGACCGGGACGCGTGCCGGTCGGCATCGGCCCGCGGCGCTGTTCAAATGGACGGCCAGGTGCGCCGCTGGGACCCGCCGGGCGGGGAGGAAATGTCCTGCCGGAAGCAGGTTGCTGAGGACGCATCGGCTGCCCGGGGCGCGGACCGCCCGTGGGACGCTGGGCTCCTTGCCCGAGAGGACGCGAAGCTCCATGGGTAGTGCTGGGCAGAGGCCCGCGATTCCCCGTCGGCAATGGAGGCCGAGCCGGGGTAGAGGCTGGGCGTGATGGCGGAGCTCCCGCGCGTAGCGGAGCGCCAGGCGCAGCGGCAGCAGGACGCGCTGGTATGGGCTGCGGCCGCAGTCCCGAGGGTGTCGGCGCCGATGGCCGCGCCACGGTGGATGTTGGCGCTCCGGGTTGCGGGGCCGGCGGAACTATACGAATGGGTATGGGCGAACTGGCTGCTGGCGGCGCGGCTGGCTTGGCCACATGCGGGGCGGCCGCAGGAGGCGCGGCAGAAATCGTAGGCGGCACCGTACCAGCCGGTGCGGACGCAACAGGAGATGCTGGTTTTGCCGCGGCTGGACTGGCAGCGGCTGGCGGCGGTGCTACAGGGGCCTTCGCGGCTGGCGCGGATACCACTGCGGGCGGCGCAGATGGAGGCGCTACCACAGCCGGCCTCGAGCGCGCTGCGCGTGACGCAGTTTCCTTGGCGTGAGCGTCGGCTTTAGCGTTCGCTTCAACTGCGGCCTCAGCTTCGGAGGCGCCTTGCAGTTGTTTGCGAACTTTTACAGCGACATCTTCGGGTATAGAGCTGGAGTGCGTCTTTTTTTCCGTGACTCCATAGCCCGGCAAAAGATCGATGATGGCCTTGGCCTTCACTTCCAGTTCGCGGGCCAGCTCATTTATTCGGACTTGATTTTGATTTGCGTCGCTCAGGACTTTGCCTCTTCCGGTTGCTCCGCATCGCCTTCGGCGGATTCGGATGCATCCTCTGTCGCTACATGATGTTTTGCTTCTTCGAGCGTGCCGCTCGCCGCATCTTCGGGCTCAGCAGCAGTCTCGGTTTGCGTTTCAGTAGTTCCAACTGCGTGTTCATCCAGACTTGAGGCCGCTTGCTCCGTTTCAGGAGCAGTATCCGCTTCGGCGTCAGAGGCAGCTTCGGCGGCAGGTGTACCTTCCGCTGTCGCGCTCTGCTCTTGTTCCGCCGCTGCTGTGGCTTCGCCTTCGGCAAGGCCTTCTGTAGTATCCGCGCCTTCCGCAATTTCCGCACCTTCGGTAACTTCTCCGGTGGCTGCAGCAGCTTCACCGCCGCTTTCGTAGAAGCGATTGACGGCCTGATAAATTTTATCGACCATTTTTTCGCCGATTCCAGGAATCTCCATCAACTGCTCGGGAGTCATGCCCGCGAGGGCCTCCACGCTGGTGATGCCCGCGGCTTCCATCTTCTCGATGGTCTTGGCGCCCACGCCGGGGAGCGAAGTAAGAGGGATGGCTGGTGCGGTGAGCCGGGTCATCTGCTCTTCGATCTCGCGGCGCTTTTCTTCTTCGCTCTTGATGTCGATATCCCATCCAATGAGCTTGCTGGCCAAGCGTACGTTCTGTCCTTTTTTGCCGATGGCCAGAGAAAGCTGCGAGTCTTCGACAATTACTTCCAGCTTGCGGGCTTCAGGATCGGTGATCTGCACGCGAGTAACTTTCGCGGGGCTCAGCGCTTTTTGCGCGAAGGCCACCGTCTCTTCGCTGTAAGGAATAATGTCGATTTTCTCGCCGCGCAATTCGCGGATGATGGATTGCACGCGCATGCCCTTCATGCCCACGCAAGCGCCCACGGGATCGACGTCCTTGTCGCGGCTGGCTACGGCAACCTTGGTGCGCTCGCCGGCTTCGCGCGCGGCAAAGCGGATCTGCACCGTGCCGTCATAGATTTCGGGCACTTCCATTTCGAACAGACGC
This sequence comes from Candidatus Acidiferrales bacterium, assembly GCA_038238965.1. Taxonomy (GTDB): domain Bacteria; phylum Acidobacteriota; class Terriglobia; order Acidiferrales; family UBA7541; genus Acidiferrum. The sequence continues at coordinate 31,617 of JBBSFG010000004.1, forward strand.
TGGACCAGTTGCGCATCCGCGCGTGAAACGATCACCTGCGGGCCCTTGGCGGCGCGATCGACCATCTTGATGACCACGCGAAGTCGTTCGCCGATATTGTAGGTTTCCAGTTTGGATTGCTCGCGCTTTGGCAAGCGGGCTTCCGTGCGGCCCATATCAACGATCAGGTCAGGGCCTTCGGCGCGCTTGACGATCACGGTGACCAGTTCCCCGACGCGCGTGTGGTACTCGTTGAAAATGGTGTCGCGCTCGGCCTCGCGCACTTTTTGCAGGATGACCTGTTTGGCGGTCTGTGCGGCGATGCGTCCCAGTACGTCGGTAGGCTTGACGGCGATAATTTCGGAGCCCACCTCCAGTTCGGGATTTTTCTTCCGGGCGTCGGTAAGGCTGATTTCCTTGGTGGAGTCGGCAACCTCCTCGACCACGGTGTACACGGTGAAGACATCGACCTGGCCGGTTTCCTGGTTGAATTTAGCGCGCAGGTCTTCTTCGGTCTTGTAATATTTTCGCGCGGCCACAACCATGGCGTCTTCGATGGCCGACACCACCACCTCAGGCTCAATGTGCTTCTCGCGACTGAGCATTTCGATCTGTTGATAGAGCAAACTCGCCATTTCTCGTCCTAAAAGTCCTTACGACGCGGGCGTTGAACTTACCGCGTCAAACAATTTAAACGCTTACCAATTCTCGTTTCAGAATTCTACGACCAGGTTCGCCTTGCGGATGGCCTCGAGCGGGATCTCGACGGTTCTCGCTTGCTTGCCTTGCAATACCATGCGAACTTTTCCGGTCGCCTGACCGGCCAGCCGCCCTTCAAAAAACTTGGCGTTCTCCACCGGTTCAGTGGTTACAATCTTCGCCAAGCGGCCCTGAAAACGCTGAAAATCAGCCGCCGTTCTCAGCGCGCGGTCCATGCCCGGCGAGCTGACCTCCAAAACATACCCGGGCCCGGGAATCAAGTCCTCAACGTCGAGGATCACGCTCAACTGCTGGCTGACTCGCTCGCAATCGCGATGAGTGATCTTGGGATACGGGTCGGTAGCCGGTAACTCCCCCGCAACCATCCCGTTCTCATCCGGCTCCGTGCCTGTAGCCGGCACCGCGGCCCCCTCGGGGATACGGTCGATATACACCCGAAGGAATCGCTGTTTTCCAACTTTCCATTCGACGTCGGCAATTTCCAGACCTTCCGAGCGCGCCACCCGCTCGGCGGCCTGGCGGACTTTTTCCAGATCCAAGCGAAGACTCCCCGGGCATGGCAGTCCAGCTTAAGCTGCGACCGCGAGCAACAAAAAAGTGGGCTTGCGCCCACCTATTCGTGCGACCCGCTTCAGAGCGAAAATAGAGTATATTCCGGCAGCAATGTAAATGCAAGATACTGGGATTGGCGGGCCGTCGCGCTGTCACGGGCGGCTACGGTTAGAAGCCTGCTTAGTACCGTTGTAGATACGTATGTTGGGCTGGCCTAGTTGAAGCCGTAGCAGTATCCTATGGATGTCTCTTTGCACAAGCCAAACTTCAAGTCTTATAATTCCAGGCCGTGATCCACTCGTGGATGTGTACGCCATGAAATATGCCCGATTCCCAGCCCATTTAATCGCCGGTTTGCTGTTTTTCACTTTTTTAGCCGAACGCGCTGCGGGTCAAGCGGAGCAGATTCCCGAACGGCTCGGTCCGGTCGACAGCCATCCGGGCGACAACCTCGTCCAATCATCCGCTTCTAATCTGTACGTCAGCGTGCGTGAACCTAACGGCTTGCCCCTCTCGGAAAGCGCTATCGTTAATCTTTCGTGCCCGATGGTGAACGTGCATCTTAGCGGTCCTACCAAAGATACGGCGCTGGTAGCGTTTTCGCATATTCCCGCTGGAGATTGTCTGATCGATGTCGATGCCCCGGGATACAAAGTCGCTCATGAACGAGCCCTGGTGGCGGACTCGCTCACCGCGCGCAACCAATACGTTTACGTTTATTTGCATCCCGCATCGGAAATCGGGGCACCCGCAGCCCGGCCAAAAATTTCCTTGAATGTCTTAAAAGAAATAGACAAGAGCACCGAGGCGATGCACAAGAATCACCCTGATGACGCACGGAAGCATTTACTGAAAGCCGCCGACAACGCGCCGCAAAACCCGGATGTGCAGTACCTGCTGGGAACTTTGGAGGTCAGCCAGAACAATCTGAGCGCTGCCAGCGCCCGATTCGAAAAGGCCATCGCTTTGTATCCCACGCACGAGCACGCGCTGTTAGCGCTGGGCACGCTGCAATTAAAGAACAACCATCTCCCGGAGGCGGTGGCCACCCTGGAATGCGCCGTGCAAGCCAACACTTTATCTTATCGTGCGCAGTATTTTCTGGCTGCCGCGTATCTGCAGCAACGGGAGTATGCGAAAGCGCAGCCTCACGCCGAAAAGGCCATAGCGCTCGGGGCCAACAAGATTCCCATGGCTCACACGCTCCTGGGCGAAATCCTTTCGGGCGCGGGCGACCGCGACGGGGCGCGCCGCGAGTTCGAACTCGTGCTGCACGATTATCCCAATGATGCTGCGGCCACTACAGCTAAAGGAGACCTCGCGGACCTCGATAAACCCGCCGGTGCGCCAACTTCCAGCGCGCATGCCAGCGCGGCGGCCGCGTCTCCGGCTCTTGAGGCGCCGCCTTCCCTCGATTTGATCGCGGCCTCGGGGCCCTGGGGCCCGCCAAGCGTGGACAGCAGCAAGCCGGGAGTGGTCAGCGACGTGGCTTGTTCCGCTGCGGATGTCGTTCGCCTTGCGGGCCAGGCCTCTACCGTACAGTTGGAGAACTTTGAAAAATTCATGGCCACCGAGCGCATTGAACATGAAGAGATCGATCGCAATGGAAATGCCGGCCATGTACGCGCGCACGATTTTTCCTACTTGGTATTCATCGATCATGACCGGAGCGGGCAGGTTTTTCTCAAGGAAAGCCGCGACGGCGGGACGGGGGTTGATTCGTTCCCAACATCGTTGGCCACCATGGGATTGATGGGGCTGGGCGTTTCAATTTTTAATCCGGGATTCGCGAGTGCGCTCGATTTTAACTGCGAAGGCCTGGGGCAGTGGCGAGGCAAAGCAGCGTGGATCATGTACTTCAGTCAAGCGCCCGCTCATCGCTCGTATCTCCGTCTCTGGCAAACTCCAAGAAAAACGGTGGAGATTCCGCTGAAGGGTCGGGTGTGGCTGGCCGCCAGTACGTATGAGGTGCTGCACATCGAAACCGACTTGCGCGAACCGGTCCCGGAACTCGAATTGGCGCGGGACCATTTGGTCATCGACTACGGCCCGGTTTCTTTCCAGAACGGCAAAACGGAGTTGTGGCTCCCGTGGTACGCGGACATGTACCTCGAGCTGCACCATCACCGTTATCATCATCGCCATACGCTGACGAACTACTCGATTTTCGGGGTGGACACCACCGACAAGATCAACAATCCCAAGGGCGTCGAAGGCACCGAAGTTCCGCAGGTCCCTTGATTCGCGACTAACGTAAAGCGCTGTACATAAAAATCGCCTCGCGGCCTGAAAAAGCCGGAGGCGATTCTTATTTGCGCGAAATTTCCGGTCGCTCAGCGTTATGGCTTGGCGGCTGGCGGCTGGGTAGCAGGCTTGGGCGTGGATTGCGCCGGTTTGGCAGCGGGCCTCGCTTGCGTGGTGGCGCCGGCCTTCAAGGGATACGCCTGGTCGTACAGGCGAACGATCTCCTGCGTGACATCGATCTGGTTCGAAGCGTAGATGATCGGAGTGTTCTGCGCGGAAGAATCCAAAACCGCCACGTAACCGTTTTCACGAGCGTAGCGGTCGAGGACATCGACCATCTTACGGCCGATCTTGTCGATCACGTCGCCCTGCGCCGCGTTGACGTCTTCCTGATACTCGTCCTGCTTGCGCTGTAGCTGCCGGGCCATAACTTCGCCTTGGCGCGTAAGCCGGGCCTGCTCTTCCTGGCTAAGCGTGCTTTGCCCCGCGGAGAGCCGCTGCCGCAAATCGGCAATCTGCTTGTTCATATTCTCAAGCTCAGTCTGCCGCGCCGCGAATTGCGATTGCAGCTCCGCGGAAGCCTGTTTGCCTTCGGAAGTAGCTACGATGGCTTGACGCACGTTAATCACGCCAATTTTGCCGGAAGCAGCGCCTGCCGCCGGAGCGGCCGTGCTCTGCGCGCGCACTGCCGACGAACTCAACAAGCAGGCCCCGGCGAGCATGGTGGTAAAAAATAGCTTTCTGGAATTCACTTTATTCTCCTTGTATTTGCCCCAACGAGGGAGGCTTCAACGTGCGCCAATTTGCATTGGCGAAACCTGGTAACGCCAGGCGAGTCTTCAGCAGCTGTTCAAACCGTGAAGTATAGCCGAGCGGCTCTAACACCTGCAATGAGAAACGCCCGTTGCGCCTGCATTCAGAGCAGCTCATGGCAGGGGCAACAACAAAACGCGATCATTGGCCTGGTCGGTTATCACCGCCAGGTTGGTAAACGGATGGATGGCGGCGGCAAATTGCGACGAGCCACTGATGCCCAACGTGGACCTGGTCCTGAATGTCTGCGAATCCACGATGGAGATGGTGTTACTCAAAGCATTCACCGTCAGAATCGTGCTGGTTCGGAAGTTGTACGCCAACGCTGTCGGATTGATGCCCACCTTGATGCTTTGCGTTTGGCCGGTATCCGGATTGAACGCGGTGATCACATTGCCTTGACTCGAGGTGGCATAAAACGCTGTGTTGGCAGGATCGAAAACGATGCCCGTAGGCGTCGCCTGCAATCCAACGATTGAAGCGCTGGAAATCTTGACGGGAGGCGTGGTGCCAATATCCACGACGTCCAGCGCGCCGAACGGAGTCGATGCGCCATTCAAAATCAGGGAGGTAACCACCGCCAATCCCCGATTATTCGTGCCCCGGTCGGGATCGATGGCCACAGCGATGGGACTCTGATTCACAGCCACGCTGGTTGCCGTCACTGCGCCTACGGGAGTCGCCGTCAGCGGCGTGAGATCGATTGCCGATACGGTATTCGAGCCGGTGTTAGCGACCAGTGCAACGCCGGTCTCCTGATCGATAGCCACGCCACTGGGCTGCGTGCCGACATTTACGTCCGTCGCAGCTTGCGCGTTGGTGTCCAGATTCAGGATGGATGCCGTGCCCGCAGTATTGTTGGTGACCACCGCAAAACCGAAACGCGGAATGACCGCAACCCCGGTAGGCACTGCGGCAGCGGGTATGCGGTGGGTGAGCGTTCCAAAAGTGCTGTCGGGCTTCAGACTGATGATCGAAACATCCGCGCATCCCGTGTCGGTAACCACCGCGATGTTGCGCTGCTCATCGATGGCCACCGCACCGGGCGCAGATGCCGTTCCTGAGCAAGCAGGAACCGGAACCGATTCGAGAACTGTGAAGTCTGTAACGTTGGACACCACACCCGAGCCGTTCACGACGTCAAGGCCAAATCGCCGAGGCGCCACCAGGAAGGAAGCGGGAATGGTGACATCAAGTTCTCGGTTGCTGACAAACTGTACCCCGCCCGCTCCGGAAGGCAAGGCTTGTCCATCGAGCCGCACTTCGGATGCGCCATCGAAGCCACTCCCCAGAATCCGCACACCGGAAAGCGGTCCCGATGCTGTACCGCCGGTGATCAGCGCGGATTGCGGCAAGAGCGCGCCGGGCACCTGAGGAGTAATGACCTGCTCGATGTGCACGGGCTTGATGAATTGGCTGAGGTGGAAAAAGCTGAGATTGTCACTGCCGGAATTGGCCACCAGCGCCAGATTGGAGGTTGCATCCACGGCCAGGGCGCCGGAAAGCTTCAGGTTGACCGTCGCACCGCCGCTGGTGAACGTGAGCGTCTTGATTCCGTTTCCGAGCGTATGCACGATAGCAGCGCGCTGCAGCAACGTGGGATCTAGCAACGACACTTCGTTGAGCGTGGGGTTAAACGCCAACGCCGTATTCGTGAACGGCTGAAACGCCACATCCGCGACGCCCGATTCCGGCGGAATGCCGCCGGTCACCACGCCGGTAGCCTCTGAAAACAGCGAGATGAATCTGAACGATTGATCCAGAGAGTTGATAAACGTGATCTGATTTGCACTCTGATTGGGATCGGCGAGAACCGCGGTGCGCGTTATCGGATTAATGGCGATGCCCTGCACCGTTGGCGTCAGCGAGTAGGTAAGAAACGCCAGACCAAAGCTGACTGTGCCAGGACTGGCGGTGGTGCTTGAGGTGGTGTCGTCCGCCGCAGTCTGAGAATACGTGAAGGTAAACGCGTCGATGACGCTGGTGACGCTAAAACTGCCGTCGAAGATCGTGCCGCCCGTGCCAGGTGGAAGCCCGCTGATCAATACGGTTCCGGGGTGGCCGGGATTCAGGGTGTGGGCAGTCGAGGTCGTGACGGTAACGACATTGGAAGTACGCGTCGCCGTAGCGATGGGTACGCGCGCTTGCGCAGCAACGTGTTGCAAATCAACCACGGAGAGATTTCCCGCACCGCCCGGC
>JBBSFG010000005.1:0-37044 GCA_038238965.1 Candidatus Acidiferrales bacterium
CACCGCGTCACGGTTCCCGGCTGTCCTCTCTGCAAGAAAGCGTTCGGCACGATAGACCAATTCGTTCGTCACGTGACGGACGATGTTCTACCCCCATTGCTCGACAAGCTATCGAGTGAAAATGACGGACCAAAGCTCTAGGGGATTGCGTCGCCGCTATGGTCAAAGCGCGTCCAACTCGCCAGTCATCCGTTTGCAACCGTATTTCTTAATATGCTCGCGAAGCTCTAAGATTAGGTCGGTCGCTATCTTTAGGCTGTGTAAAACCAACGGCTTGCGGCACGATTCGATGTCAAAAGGTTTCAACACGATTACTGCGCTGGGATGAACTAACGGGGACGTGAGTCGCCCGAAGGCATCATATTTTTTTTCATGCCGACACTTTTGGCACAAGTCTTGGCCATCAACGGTTGTTCTTGCTTTAGCCCAGCCCGTTCCCTGAACTTTTCAGCTTTTCCCTGAGTGCGATGAATGCTGGCTGGCATTCCGGCACCACGCCATAACGGAACTTGCCGAGTCCTCTACAAGCGAGCAAACGATCATGAGCATCGCTGGGCATGTTTCGGTAAAGATGCTGGCACACTATTCGCATACTCGTCTTGAAGCAAAACGGAGCGCGCTGGCGACGCTGTCAACGCAAGGGCACGAACAAGAGAGTCACGTCACAATCAACGTCACAAAAGAAGCCTTGAACTCTCGGAACGAACTGCAAGTGACTGAAAATATGGTGGACGTGACCGGGATCGAACCGGTGACCCCCTGCTTGCAAAGCAGGTGCTCTCCCAGCTGAGCTACACGCCCATCTCTACTGCTTGTATTTTAGGATACTTCGTACCGCGACGCACCCTTGTCGCCTGGGCATGTTGCTCGATGTCGGCATCGAATTGAACGCCGGGCTTGACAGATTAAGGGACAGGCTCCGGCCGCCGCAACCGTTGTCACCAGCGCTCCAGTTGATTCGGCCAAAACATTTTCGATCTTGGCGGGAATGTGACGAAGCGGCTTCAGCTCAAATTCGCTTGCAACGCCTGGCGCAGCGTTTCTTTTTTCTGCTCCGTCAATTTTCTTCCGCGCGCGGTCAAGTAGAAGACGTCGATCGCTTTTAGGCCTTCGGTATCGATCAGCGCCACTTCGATATTGCACTCTTGTTTCGCAATGGCCGAGCCTATGGCGTACAGCAAACCCGGCCGGTCCTGCGTGACGATTTCCAGCAGCGTGCTGTGCAATGAGGAGGAATCGTCGAAGGTGATTCGCGTGTCCACCACGATCTTGGGAGGTCGTGCGCGATTCGCGCTGTCACGGCTTTGCAGCAGCGGTTCCAAAGCCGCCTTGCCATTTACTACGTCGGCAAGGTTTTGCCGGAAGCGCTCAATTTCACTGGGATTAAGTTCCAGCGTATGGTGCAGGTCCGCGAATTGAAAGGTATCCAGCACCACGCCCGCGGCGTTGGCGAACGCATCGGCCTTGATAATGTTCATGCCCCAGCCGGCCAGCACGCCCGCGATGGTTGCGAATAGCGCCGGCCGGTCCGCAGTCAACAGCGCCAGTGAAAAACCGTGCTGCGTGGCCTTCACCGCGCTTTGCATCGGCTCTTTGGCCAGCTTCTGGTATAGGGCGAAATGCTCGGCGATTTCCGATGCGGGATACACCGCCAGGTACCGGCGCGGGAAGCCCTCCAGGAAATTTTCGATCTCGCCTTCCTTGGCGCCGCGCGTCTGGGCGCGCACTTGCGCCAGCAACGACACTTCCGTGGACGCCTGCAGCCGGTCGCGATCCAAAGTGCGGCTGAAGTGATTCGCGGTGGCCACGAATAGCTGCCAAAGCATTTCCGCTTTCCACGGCGTCAGTGCTTCAGGATTTACGGCGTGAATATCGGCGTAGGTCAGCAGCGTCAACCGCTGCAACCGTTCCAGCGTTCCCGCGGTTCGAGCAAATTGACTGACGGTGTCCTGGTCGAAAATATCCCGGCGCTGCATCGTCGCGGACATGTCCAGATGATGCTCGATCAAAAAGCGCACTTCCTCTTCTTCTTCCGGCGCGAGCGCCAGCCGTTTGGCGGCGCTTTCCAGAGCCTGCAGGCTCCCGGTGATATGGTTGTCGACCGGCATGCCTTTGCCGACGTCATGCAGCAGCATAGTCAGGATGAGCAGGTCGCGCCGCTCCAGCGTTTTCCATAGCGGCGAAAAATTAGTGCCCAGCCCGTCCGTCGCGTCGCCTAGTTCCTGCAAATGCTCGATGGTTCGCAACGAATGCTCGTCCACGGTATAGCGGTGATAGTAGTCGCGCACCACCAGAGAATCGATGGCCGCGAACTCCGGCAACGCTTCCGTCAACAATCCCAGCCTCTGCATCGGCCGCAACGCCACACCGGGATGATCCGCTCCCAGAATGTCGCGCAGTGTCGCCCACGATAGCTCGGCATTTTGCGCCCGCACTTCCGGGTGCGTCAGGATATAGGAAATGGTCCGCTCCGTTTCACGGCTCAGCGGAATGCCCGTGGTGGCCGCGGCGCTGAATAACGAAAACGCAACCGCGCGATCCGAAAGCGCTCCCGGCGCCAAAACTTCGATCAATCCGTCGCGTACCGCGAAAGGCTTGCTGGCGCTGGGCTCGATTTTTGGTGTGCGCGTGGCGCTGAAGATGCGTTCCTTCAGCGACAAAGCCGTCGCGGGCGTTCGTTGCTCCATGTGGCGCAGCAACCTGCGGTTCAAAACTCGCGCCTGGCGAAAATACATGCGCATCCAACCCGCGGCTTCATGCCCGCTGGCGCGTTCGGAGGCCACCGCCAGCTCGGCGGCTTTATCTTTGGCGGCACCATTGGTGATTCCCAGTGATCGTGCCGCGGCCTGCGCCTGCAGCTCGTAGGTAAGCGTGTTGTCATTCCGGATGTTGCTGTAATGCAGAAAACATCGAATCTCGCTCAAAAAATCCACTGCTTTCGCGACCAACTCGTCTTCGGTAGTGATGGTCGTGCGCGCATCCTTGCTCTCGCCCCGGATCATTTGCAGCCATACGGTCGCCTGGTAATCGCGCAAGCCACCCGGTGACTCTTTTACGTTGGGCTCCAGATGATAAATAGTGTTTCCATAACGAGACAATCTGTCCTTGGTAAGTCGATGCAGTTGCGCCAGCAGGAATGGCCGCGCCTGCCGCTCGGAGCCCGGCAAAATCTTGGTGTCCAGCCGTTGGAAGAGACTGTTGTCACCGGAGAGAAATCGCCGGTCCAATAGCGCCAGGTGGAATTCCGCGTTGTCTTCTTCTATGCGTTTACACTCGTCGATAGTTCTTCCAGCGGAGCTGACGCGAAAGCCCAGGTCCCACAGCACGCGTGAAAATTCTCCGATCAGCGGCCGGAATTCCGCTTCGGCTTTCTCGTTGCCAAAAAGAAAAAGAATATCGAGATCGGAAAAGGGGAACAGCTGCTGCCGTCCATAACCGCCAAGCGCGAGCAGGCAGAGTCCTTGCGCATCGCCGTTATGAACACGGAGGACCTCGCCGAAAACGCGCTGGATGTTGCGGTCCGCCAGTTCGCATAAAGCGCGCAGTGTTGCGCTCGCACCCGCACCTGCTTCGAATTGTTGGCGTATTCGCTGCCGCTCGGCGTCGGCCTCGGGGCCGAGTGTGGACAGGGGAGTGGTGGATCCGGGCATCTCGTTTTGAGATCGTTTGCCTGCGTCTGGATACAAACCGTAGCGAGTGGCGGTCATGATTCTATTCTAGAGCGCGCTCTCTCCACGCTCCGCGTTGCGAATCCGAACCGCATCGCTCACCGGCGAAACAAATATTTTACCGTCTCCTATCTTTCCTGTCTTGGCTGCTTCCACGATTGTGTCTACAGCCTTATCCAGCAGGGCGTCCGGTAGCACCATCTCCAACTTGACCTTCGGGAGCAGGTCCACGGTATATTCGCGTCCGCGATATACCTCGGTGTGGCCTTTCTGTCTCCCGTGCCCTCGCACTTCCGTCACCGTCATCCCTTCGATGCCGATTTTGTAAAGCGCGTCTTTTACCGACTCAAAGCGTGAAGGCTGAATGATCGCTTCCACTTTCTTCATGCCTTTCCCCCTTTTTTTCTTGAGACGAGAAACCGAATACCCAGGATGGAACAACTGCGGCTCAAAAGCGGCGGCCGCGGTGCAGTAATAATGCACAGAGCCAAACTCCTGGCCAACCAAAAATTTTGAATCTAATCGATAGAAATTTTATGTTGGCTTTCGCAAATAGGCATAGGTACAGTCTGCGCCCAAGTGACCGGCGGTGCCCTCTTCGGAGAAATTTCCAGGTTGTAAAGGCGGGGCAAACGTCCAGGTGATGGCATAAGGAGAATGAAAGTGCGCATGCCCTCGAAGTGGTGTTTCGGTTTCCTGCTGGCTGCAATGTTGTGCATTACTGCTCGAGCCCAGAACGCTTCCCCGCAAGATAATTCCGCTCCGGCTTCTGCCGCGGCGCAAACTCCTGCTCCCGCCGCTCAGCAGGTGGCGCGCACGGAAGAAGACATTCGCGAGCGAATTCTTCTGGATCGCGTCGAGCTTCTGGAAAAACGCATCGCTGAATTGGAAGCCCGCGGCGCTGCCGCGCCTCAAGCTGTCGCAACCACTTCGCCTGCCGATTCTTCTTCGACTCCCGCAGCCCAAGCTGCTCCCGCCACACAAACACCGGCTGCGGCTGCCGAACCCGCTCCCGCGCCGGCGTCGCCGACCTGGTCCGTGGGGCCCATCGATTTCAGCGGACTCGTCGACGGCTATTACAGTTTCAACGCCAACCATCCGGCGGACATGGGTTCGTGCAATTTTCCTGCCGCGTGCGGCAATCAGCTCTACAACTTCGATGTTCAGCCCAATCAGTTCAGCTTGAACATGGCCAAACTGAGCATGTCGCATTCGCCGGATCCGGTCGGCTTCCAGGTCGATATTGGTTTCGGACGCGCGTTCGACATCATTCATGGCGCAGAACCGGCCAATGGGCCAGCCATCTTTCGCAATATTGGGCAGGCCTACGTCAGTTTGAAGCCCCCCAAAGCCAAGGGCCTGGAAATCGACTTCGGCGAATTTGTCACCAGCGCCGGCGCGGAAGTTATCGAATCCAACGCCAACTGGAACTATTCCCGCTCCATTCTTTTTGGCTGGGCCATCCCCTATTACCATTTCGGATTGCGCGCTTCGATTCCCATCGGTAAATATTTCTCCGGCGGCGTGCAGGTTGTCAACGGCTGGAACAACATTGAAGATAACAATTCCGGGAAAACGCTCGGGCTGACCGGTGCCTTCACCACCAAGAAATTTGTCTGGACCAACAATTACTATGCCGGTCCGGAAAACGGCGGCACCAACAGCGGCTGGCGCCACCTCTACGACACCACGCTGCTGCTGACGCCCACCAGCCTGATCAACGCCTACATCAATTTTGACTATGGCCAGAACTCTAGCCCTTCGCCCGGTTCGTTTACCAGCAAGTGGTATGGCATTGCCGGGGCTCTCCACGTCCAGGCCACACCCAAGGTGGCCGTGACTCCGCGACTCGAATGGTTCAAGGACCGCGACGGTTTCTCCACCGGCACTTCCCAGGACGTGAAAGAGTTCACCCTCACAGGCGAATACAAAATGCTCGAAGGCCTGCTGGGCCGCCTCGAGTATCGCCACGACTGGTCCAATCAACCATTTTTCAATCGCGGCCTGGATCTTGCCGTCGCCAAGACGCAAGACACTGTGACCGCCGGTTTTGTCGCGTTCTTCGGGCCCAAGCGCTAGTCGTCGTTAGCGGGTGAAGTTGCCGCTAACGATGCTCACCAATTTTTGAGGGGAGGAACTGCATGGCAGCAAATTCAACGCAAGCTGTGGGGATAAGTACTTTCTTGTTGGGTTTCACGACTCTATCCGGGGCTCTGTACAAAGGAGGGAGCATCTTGCTCTTCCTGGTAACTGCGGTTTTCCTGGGTATTTCCGTGGCTGCTTTCCAGAAATGTAAGCCGCTCGAAAACGCTGAGAATTGAGGAGACCAAAATGATTCTTGTAGGACTTGTCGTGACCCTGCTTGGTTTCATAATTGCGATTCTAAGTTTGGCGCTCCACTCGGTGGGGATTCAGTTGGTTGTGGTGTTGCTCGGCCTGGCCGTCAGTTTGTTCGGGATACTGGGCATTCTTAACAAGCACTACCTTAAGACCGCCATCTGGAAGAAGGGATAAGTCGAGGATGAATACCATCGCAAAAAGACTGTCACTGCTGGCGCTGCTGCTGGCGCTTTGTCCCATGCCCCTGATTCTTGCCCAGACGCCCGCAGCCGCTCCGGCGGCAACCGCTAAACCTGTGCCCACCACCGACGCCGACGTCGCCGGCGCACCCGTGCCCACTGCGGATGCGCGCGCGAAAGGCGACCCCGATGGTTCGCTGACCGGAACCGCCGCCGACGTTGCCGCCACCGACCCAAAAAAGGGCGTAACCATCGGTGATCTTGTAAACCAGGTCGGTCAAAACAAAATCGCTGTCAACTTTGTCTGGACGCTGGTCACCGGCTTCCTGGTGATGTTTATGCAAGCCGGGTTCGCCATCGTGGAAGCCGGTCTTTGCCGCGCCAAAAATGCCAACCACACCATGATGATGAACTTTATGGTTTACGGTGTCGGTATGCTGGCGTACTGGCTCATTGGATTTGCAATTCAAATGGGCGGCGTCGGCGCCGTGGCCAATCTCGGCGGCACACCCACCTTGAGCGCCGAACACGCCATCACGTTATTTGGCAAGCCCTTCGGCCTTTTTGGAATGAACGGTTTATTCCTCGTGCATCACGGCACCTATGACGTCGCCGTCATGGTCCTTTTCCTCTTTCAGATGGTTTTTATGGACACCGCGCTCACCATCGTCACTGGAGCCGCTGCCGAACGCTGGAAGTACGCCGCCTTCATAATTTCTTCTTTCCTGATGGGCGCATTCACCTACCCACTCTTCGCCAACTGGGCCTGGGGTGGTGGATGGCTCGCCAATCTTGGCGCCAATTTTAGTTTGGGCAAAGGGTATTGCGATTTTGCGGGTTCCGGCGTGGTTCACGCTGTCGGGGGCATCACCGCCTTGGCGCTATCCATGATGCTGGGACCGCGCATCGGCAAATACACCCGCGATGGCAAACCCAATGCCATTCTTGCGCACGATATTGTTATCGTGCTGACCGGTTGCTTCATCCTGGCCTTCGGCTGGTTTGGCTTCAATCCGGGTTCCACGCTTGGCGCTTCCAGCAACGGCGGTCTGCGTATCGGCTCCATCGCCGTCAATACCATGTTGGCGGGAATGGCTGGCTCGTTCGGCGCCATGCTGTACATGTGGATGCGCTACGGCAAGCCCGACGCCTCCATGAGCGGCAACGGACTGCTCGCCGGCTTGGTCGCCATCACCGCACCTTCGGGATTTGTAAATCCCGTCGGCGCGGTGATCATTGGAGTGATTGCCGGCCTGCTGGTCTGCATCTCCGTCGAGTTTGTCGACCGTGTTTTGAGAGTGGACGATCCCGTCGGCGCCATTTCCGTTCACGGCACCAACGGACTCTGGGGCGTTCTCTCCATCGGATTTTTTGCGGACGGCAAGAGCAACTATGGCGGCTCCTGGAACGGCGTGACCGGCTCAGTCACTGGCATTTTCTACGGCGATAACGGGGGCCAGTTGGTAGCACAGCTCATCGGCATCGTTACCCTGGTGGGATTCGTCTTTACCCTCAGCTTCGTTTTCAACTTGATCGTGGATTGGCTCGTTGGCCAGCGCGTCTCCGCCAAGGTCGAGCTCGAAGGCCTGGACATCCCCGAAATGGGCGTGCTCGGCTATCCCGAGTTCGAGCTCAAGTCGCAAACCTAAATGGAGAATGCCGACATGACATCTTCCACCCCCACCACCCTGATGGTCAGGCCGGGAGTTCTTGCTCCCGGCCCGTCCGTCACGCAACTTCCGGCCATGCCCTGGCGCGATCCGCATTCCGTTCCGCCGGAAAAATTAGCCGAAGTGATCGCCTCGTTAAACGAAGCCTGCGCTCTCAATCCCGAAAACGCCGAGCTGCGCATTTGCCTCGGGATGGCTCACGCGATGAATTACGACCCGTACAGCTCGATGGACGCGCTCGACGAAGCGCGCCTGCTCGCGCCGCTAAACTTTCTCGCCCAATTTAAATACGCCGAACTCTTCTTTCGCCTGCGTGCTCTCGAGCGCGCCCAGACAGAAACCGCCAGCGCGCTGGAACTTGCCGGCAACGCCTGGGAACTCTCCCAGGCCCGCCATCAACTTTCCGAAATTCGTCGCCTCCTTCGTGAAGGTACTCAGAAACCCACCTTTACAAAATCGCTGAAAGTTCCGGTGATTGGTTTGGGGTTGATGTTGGCAGTCGTTTCCATTATCTTCATGGCCTTCCGATGATTCTTAAATGGAGCTTTTTCTTCGGCGCCGTGGTCATGGCGGTCTACATGCTACTCTCCAGAGGTGTTCCCTTTTTGCCCGTGCTGGCGGGCTGCGCGCTCGCTGCGCTATTTACCTGGCGCAACGTTTCACGGCGAGCCGCTCAAGGCCGATAGGCAGTTAACCTCAAATGCATGATGCACTCCCGTTGCCCCTCGCCCTGCTGATTATTTTCGGCACCGCGAAGCTGTTTGCTGAAATTTGCGAGCGTCTGGGCCAGCCCGGAATCGTCGGTGAAATTCTGGCCGGCGCTATCGTTGGCCCGGGCGTGCTCGGCTGGATTGCCCCCAACGAAACGCTGAACGCGCTGTCCGAGCTTGGCGTAATGTTTTTGCTTTTCGGCGTGGGCCTGGAGGTTAAAGCTTCCGAGTTATTGAAAGTAGGCGGCAAGGCCACGCTGGTCGCCATCATAGGAGTTATCGTTCCGTTTTTTGCCGGATGGGGAATTCTTTCCGCCTGGGGCGCTCCACAAGTGGAAGGTGTTTTTGTGGGAGCCGCCATGGTGGCCACCAGCGTGGGCATCACCGCTTCGGTGCTCTCCGCGCGCGGCCTGCTTCATGAAATCGCCAGCCAGATCATTCTGGCTGCCGCGGTGATTGACGATGTTCTCGGTCTGATCGTGCTGGCCATCGTCAGCAGCGTAGCCCGGGGCCATATCAACTTCCTCGATATTGCGCTCGTCGCCGGACTTGCGAGCGCGTTCACCGTGGTGATGGCCGTGTGGGGTACCACCGCCGTAAAGAAAATCCTGCCGATCTTCGGTTCGCGCGCCCGCGCCGACAATGCAGAGTTTCACATCGCGCTGGTTTTTCTCTTCGCCATGGCCCTGCTTGCTCAGTACACCGGCGTCGCCGCAATTGTCGGCGCATTTCTCGCCGGCCTGGCCTTATCCGACAGCGCCGATGCGCGGGTACGCACCTTGACGCGCGGCGTCAGCGAATTGCTCGTGCCGTTTTTCCTGGCCGGCATCGGGTTGCATCTCAATTTCGCGGTGTTTCGTTCGCGTTCTACCATCGCCCTGGCGCTCGTCATTCTCGCCGCCGCCATCGTCACTAAGCTGGTTGGCTGCGGTTTGGGCGCTGTATCGCTCGGCTGGCAAAATGTTTTGAAAATTGGACTGGGCATGGTGCCGCGCGGCGAAGTCGGCATGGTCGTCGCGCAGATTGGCTTGGGCATGGCGGTAATCAGCAACGAGGTTTACGCCGTGGTCGTGTTCATGGCGGTGGCCACCACGCTGGTCACTCCCCTGCTCCTCAAAATCGCTTTCCGCTCACCCGCTCTCGTCCCCGCCGAGGTCTAGCCAACCCGGCCACTCGCTACGCGTCTGCCTTGGCCAGTTGCAACCGGCCAATCCTTTTCGCCTTCGCGTGCCTTCATCGTATAATGCACGCAAGGAAAGGCCGCCACCCTCCTGCGGGTTTCCGCTCGATGGAGAATCGGCAACCATGACGGACCACGCTCCAATGGAAATCAACGTTCGCGATAGCGGGCCGGTGTCCGTGCTCGACGTGCATGGCCGTCTTACCATTGGTGAATCCAGCGAACAACTTCACGACGCGCTGGAATCCGTGATCAAGCAGGGCGCTCGCAAAGTGGTGGTCATTCTCAATGGCGTGCCACAGATTGACAGTTCCGGCATTTCCACGCTGGTGCGTATCTCCATCCAGTTGGCTCGCGAAGGCGGCGTCCTTCGCCTGGTCTGCGGCCCCGGCCGCGTGCGTGACGCCCTCACGGTCACGCGCCTGATCGACGCCATCCCCGCGTTTGAAACCGAATCCGCCGCTCTCGCCGATTTCGCCTGAAACATCTACTATGTAGCCAACACGCACGGGTGCCCCACGGCGAATTTGCGCGCGGGGGATTTTGTTACTGTAATTTGCGATTTACCCAACAGGAAGAAAAAAAACTACCCGTTCTTCTTCAACTCCGCCAGGACCAGCTTGGCTACTTCTTTCAACGTCTCAAACACGCCCTGACCCGTCACCGCCACGCCCTCGAGCACCGGTTCGCCTTTTTGCTGCAGTTGTTTGGTCAGGTCCGGCACGCTCATCACATTCGGCAAATCGCGCTTGTTCAATTGCAGCACGTACGGGATCGACTCGAATTTCAGGTTGTGTTCCTTCAGATGTTCCTGCAAATTTTCCATCGTTTCAAAATTCGCATCCAGCCGTTCTTCCTGGGAATCCGCCACGAACACCACACCGTCGGCGCCCTTCAAGATCAGCTTGCGGCTGGCTTCATAAAACACCTGCCCGGGCACGGTATATAAATGAAAGCGCGTTTTGAATCCGCGCACCGTCCCCAGGTCCAGCGGCAGGAAATCGAAGAATAGTGTGCGGTCAGTTTCCGTGGCCAGCGACACCATCTTGCCCTTCTGGTTCTGGCCGGTATGGTCATAGACCCATTGCAGGTTGGCGGTTTTTCCGCCCAGACCTGGACCGTAATACACAAGCTTGCAGTTAATTTCGCGAGCGGGGAAATTGATAAACGGCACTGGTCGTTAACTCGAAGCCGGTGAAAAGCGTGCGGCCGCGCCGCACCCAAGCCGGTCTTCGCGCCTCCATCTCTCTGTTCGATTCTCGTCCCTGTATAGGCTGCTTGCTACATTCACAGTTTCCGCGAATTTCCCCTGAATCCCATGCTCTATTTTCTACCTATGCCTCCGGTCGGTAACGTCACACATAGGAATCATCGGCCGGCACCTGGTCTTTCCGGCGCTCCCAGGGCCCGGCAGACGCGGGGCAGATGTTGGGTGAAGGTGTGAGGGTACAAACGGGCGCCCGATTCCCCGTATTGCCCGCACTGTTCCAACCTCTATTGGCTTAAGGAGTTACCGTGATGCTGGTGACGGGATGGATCTCATTCCACTGGCCGTGAAACGTGTCCTGCACGTATCTTCCTACGATTTTCACATGCGAGCCCACTGGCGGCAGAACGATGTGATCGGCGTACCCGTGACATGAATTCTTCGCGTCCGGCTGCGTAACTGAAAACCTGCATATGATCTCAAAAACCAGATTTCCCCCTTCGTCGTTCAGGTTTCCTGGGTTCAGTAGATTTTCAAATCCTGAATCCACCTGGAGCCATCCGTGGGTATCTCCATCGCCTTCGTGCCGCGTGCCATCCGCGTGGTGCGTACTTTGTGACGCCGTCGCATCCACAATCGTCCCTGTAACCGCAATGCAGTCCTGTTTCACGATCAGGCGCTTGGGATGGTAAACATGCGTCGAGAGGCTGGCGTCGCAGCTATCCGCGCCCGCCACTGCGGGTGTTGTAGGCGTCGCCGGGGCGGCGACTTGGGTGACACTCACAAATTTCGCAAACACCCAGCCCACTTGGTCGTCCTCGGTTTTCACGTGATAGAACCCGCTGCTCGGTCCCTGGTCCACCAGCGTCAGTCGCGTTCCGTTTGGCAAGTGCGCCAGCGGCGGACTCGATGTCGCAGGGTCTCGCCGAAGAATCACGTTGTGGTTCGTTACCGCTTCCTGCGCCCAAATCGCAGTCGAGCAAATTGCAAATACCAAAATCGTAATAGCCATCCGGAGTAGTGTGGTGTTCATGCGAACCTCACAATGTTCTTCGCGAGTTTTCCCGGCCGGGCAAAATTTGAGTTCTTATATAACATGTACGTGATTCATAAGTACAGAACGTTGGTGCTTCCCTCCATGTTTGCCAGGCGGCCGCTATTTTGTGAAGAGGCGTGAGTGGAAAGCAAGCGAAGCGGGGAGATGCTCGGCGAAGTAGGCGGCGTCATGCCGGCCGGGGTAAATGTGAAATTCGTGCGGGATGTCACGCGCGCTAAGGACCTTGTCCAGGGCCAGCGCGCCGGACTCGAAACCAAAGTCGTCCCGGTCGCCGCAATCGAAGTAAATTTGCAAGCCTGCGAGGTTTGCCCTGCGAGCCAGCGCGATCGGGCTGTTCTGTTCCCAGAAGGCCGGATCGGGCGGGTCGCCAAAAACTCCTCCAAGTACACGTGAACGCGGGGATTGCGATGACCTTGCGCCGAGAAAAGTGGGCAGCTTGTCAATCAAGGCGGCGCTATGGGCGCTGACCGAAGAAAAAAGTTCCGGGTGGCGAAACGCGATGTGCAGCGCTCCATAGCCGCCCATGGAAATACCGGAAATAGCACGGTTGCGGCGGCCGGTTGCGACGCGATAACGTTTTTCGATGTAGGGAAAGAATTCGCGGATTAGAAAATCTTCGTAACGTTCTCTTCCGCCCCGTGAATTGATGTAAAAAGAGGAGCGGGCTTCCGGGGTGGCGATCAGGAAATCTTGGACCTCGCCTTTGTCTCGCATGTCTTCCAAGAGGTTCCACGCGCCGGTGTGTACAAAAGACTGTTCGTTGTCGCCTAAGCCGTGGAGGAAATACAGAATCGGAAAGTGCCGCGCCTGATCGACATCGAAGGTTGGTGGCAGAACGATGCAGTAGGGCACGGCGCGTGCGAGGATCTTGCTGGGAATCGAGTTGCATTCGACGCGACCGGTCGCGGCAAAAGAAGCTGGCAGGGCGGCGAACAAAACAAAGTTAAAAAAAAGGAACGCGCGCACGCACCTATTCATAGCGCAGCGCGTCAACGGGATTGAGTTTGGCCGCACGGGAAGCAGGATAGAGGCCGGCGGCGAGACTCACAAGTACAGCGAACGCCATGGCGGACAAAACCAGCCACCAGGGCACGGACGAAAGCTGGATGGGATTCAGATTCTGGCGATGGAGATAGAGGTTCGTGCCGAAAGTGAGCGCGCGGCCGAGAAGCCAGCCGAATAGCACGCCGAAAATCCCCCCGAAGAAACCCATGACACCCGCTTCCACGAAAAAAAGCTGCTGAACATCGGAATCGGCTGCGCCGAGAGCTTTCAAAACGCCAATCTCGCGGCGGCGTTCCAGGATGGCCATCACCAGAGTGTTGACGATGCCCAGCGTGGCGACAGCCAGAGCGAGGCTGCCGAAGATGCCGAGGAGAAGATCAAAGACAGAAAAAAAAGTACGCAGAGATTTGGAGGCATCCAGCAGCGAAAAAGCGTTGAAGCCAAGATTTTTGATAGAGGTTTCGAGGGCTTCCACCTGCGAAGGAGATTTAGCGCGCACGGACAAAGAGGCGTAGGTGGTTTTATTGGCATTCGAATCGCGCACGATATCGCGCAGATCGTTAACCTGAGCGGCGCGGAGCGTTGCGGCGGTTTCCAGTGGCATCAGCAGGCGGGCGTTGCCGTAACCGCCGTAACCTCCTGCGGGTTCGGTTTCGACTACGCCGACGATATTCAAGCGCAATTCCTTCGGAACAACGGAGAACCCGCCCGATGGCTCAGCCGCCCCCGGGGCATCGGCGCCGGTGGGAGCATTGGCGGCGAGTGCCTGGCGCTCGGCATAACGGAGAGTCAGCTCACGGCCGATCAGCGAATCGGGCTTGTCGGAAAGTTCTTTGGCAAATTCGATCTGCAGGATGGCTTCGTGTGCGGTGGCTGAGGAGAAAAAGCGCCCCTGCATGCCGTCGAAAGAACCTGAGTTTTTGGAAGACTCCGGCATGCCGGCGACCACTGTGGCATAGGGCTTGTTGTTGAAACGCACTTCCGTGAAGAAACGAACCTGCGGGTAAACTTCGATGACGTTGGGATATTTGGAGATTTCCTTCCGGGCGTCCTCATCCAGTGCGCGGGGTGGCTTATCGGTTTGCACTTCACGCTGCGGGCGCCCCATGCCACGAAAATTGTTTTTGGGCGTGACAAAGATGGTGTCGAAAAGGCCGCTCTGCGAAAGGCGCTGGGAAGCGAGCTGCTGCAGTCCCACACCGAGAGAAAGCATGGCCACGAGGGACGCCACACCCACCGCGACGCCGAGCGTGGTGAGCACGTTGCGAAAGAGGGCTTCGCGAAGGTTACGCAGCGCGAGATCTGTGAGGTCGCGAGCCTTCATTGCGCGAGCCCTTTCGCCGCGGACGTGGATTGCAGCTTGCCGTCGACCATGATGGCCAAGCGATCGGCGAATTTTTCAGCCAGCGCGCGCTCGTGGGTGACCATGACGATGGTCATCCCGAATTGCGATTGCTCGCGCAGCAGCGCCAGGATGGTTTCGCCCGTGGCGGAATCGAGGTTGCCGGTCGGTTCGTCGGCGAGCAGGATTTTGGGGCGATTGACGAGCGCCCGAGCGATGGCCACACGTTGTTGTTCACCGCCAGAAAGCTCGACCGGACGGTG
Organism: Candidatus Acidiferrales bacterium; assembly: GCA_038238965.1. GTDB lineage: Bacteria > Acidobacteriota > Terriglobia > Acidiferrales > UBA7541 > Acidiferrum. The sequence continues at coordinate 14,622 of JBBSFG010000005.1, forward strand.
GCCCAGACGGTGTGTCAGGCGTACACGCTCGAGAACTTCGCGCACGCGACCGGGACGCTCTGCGCGATCGACCTCCGCAAGGCGCAGAGGCAGTTCGATATTTTCCTCAAGAGTCATGCGCGTGAGCAGATTGAAGGACTGGAAAATCATGCCGATGGTGTTGCGGCGATAACGCGCGAGATCCAGCGGCGAAAGCGTCGCGATATTCTGGCCGTTGGCAATGATGGATCCGGAGGTAGGACGATCGAGGCCGCCTATGAGATTGAGAAGTGTGGACTTTCCGGAACCGGACGAGCCGAGGAGAGCGAGGAATTCGTTTTGGTCGACGGAGAGAGACAGGTCATCGACGGCGCGCACAGTAGCATCGCCCATCGAGTAGTGCCGGGAGATGTGGTCGAGATGGATAGCGGGGTCGGAGGCGGACATGAGTTTTGAGCGTCAATCCATAATACGCGGGGCGAGGTGAAAACTTTCATCGCAAGTGGGCGCGCGGCGGGATCAGAGAGTCAATTCGATTCCCGTTTACCATCTACTGTGTGGTCGGCGGGTTTTTTGGGCCGCTTTGGATCAGCATCGCGGCGGTCAAGGAACTTGCCAAGCCGAGGAACGCGGCGATCCAAACTACCACGCGATAGCCGGCCACGAAGGATTCCTGAATCGCCTGTCGTCCACGCCCATCGGAGGTTTCGGCAGCGGCAAGTTTTTGCCTTTGCGAGTTGAGCTGATCGCGAGTGGCCGGAGCGAGCGACATGGAATCCATTTTGCCGTCAAGCGTGTGATTGAAAACCGAGCTCAAGACCAATCCCAAAACGGCAATAGCCAACAGGCCGGCCACGCGCGAGACGGTGTTGTTCACTCCTGAGGCCACGCCCGCATGCTTTTCGTCGACAGCGGTCATGACCACGGTGGTAAGCGGCGCTACGCTGATGGCCATTCCGAAGCCGAGCACAATCACCGCCGGGAAGAATGTAGTCCAATAAGAGCCGCTGACGCCGGGCCTGGTGAACAGTACAAAACCGGCGGCGGCGATCAGCGGGCCAATCACCAGCAGCAATTTGGCGCGATAACGTTTGAGAAGTCCTCCGGACCAGCGCGACAGCAGAAACATCAACAGGATCAACGGAAGAAACGCCGCGCCGGCTTGCGTGGCGGTGTAGCCCTGAATCTGAATCAGATCGAGTGGCAAGAAGAACAAGACCGCGCTGAGCGCTCCGTAAAGAAAAAATGTCAGCAGGTTAGCTCCGCTGAACGTTGGCGAGCGGAATAGCGTCAAAGGAAGCATCGGTGCGTGCGAGCGAGCCTCGACGAAAATAAATAGCGCCAGCGCGACAATTCCCACTAAACCAAAAATGGGCGCGGATTCAACAAACGCGTACACGATGCCGCCAAGGCCGAGGGTGGCCAGAAGTGATCCGCTCCAGTCGAGTGCCGCCCCTTTTTCATCTGTGCCGCATTCCGGCACCCGCCATATCACCACGGCGATCACCACCAGCGCGATGGGAACGTTGATAAAGAATACCCAACGCCACGAGGCGTGCTGGACAAACCAGCCACCCGCAACCGGGCCGATCGCGGTGGTAATGGCGCTGAAACCGGACCATGTGCCGATCGCGCGGCCGCGTTCTTCCTGCGAAAAGGAACTGCTGATTAAAGCGAGACTGTTGGGAATGAGCAGCGCGGCGCCGACACCTTGAATTCCACGCGAGACGATGAGCTGGGTGATGCCGGCGGAAAGCCCACACGCGACGGACGACGCGGTGAAGAGGATTACTCCGATCATGAAAATATTCCGGCGGCTGTACAGATCGCCCAGCGATCCGCCGATCAGCAACAGCGCGGCGAGAAACAGCGCATAAGATTCCACGATCCACTGCACCTGGGTGATGGACGCGCCCAGATCGTGCTGCATGGCCGGCAGTGCCACGTTGACAACTGTTCCATCGATGAACGCGAGACTCGACCCGAGAATGGTGGCGACCAGCACCCAGGCGCCGCGAGCTTTTTGCGCGTTTCCGTATGCGCCGCGCTGGATGGCGGCTTCGTCACAAGGAGATTTACCCGGGGTTGACATTGAAAGCGTAGGAACGTGGTTACATTACGCCTTACCGCACTGCCGCGCTTGCGACACCGACATGGCTGTCGGCCGCGCCATAGTAAAACAGCCAGCGATCGCCGTCGCGAACCGCGCCTTCCACAAACACAACGTTGGGAACCTGGCCGACTTTTTCCCATTCCTTTTCGGGAGCAAATACGGGCTGTTCAGAGCGCGCCAGAACTTTGGTAGGATTTTTCTTGTCGAATAGCACCCAGCCGGTGGAATAAACCAGCCTGTCGTCCGCTCCGTTATAGATCAGAAAAATGCCTTCCGGCGTAATCACCGGCGCGGGCCCGGGCTCCACCACTTTTGAATCAAACGTTCCGGGGCGGCTGGAGACCACCGGATGGTCGAGCGCTTCGGTCCAGTGGAGCAAATCTTCGGAGTAAGCGACCCCCATCTGACTGCCCTGGTTCTTGGCGTCGGCCAGGTAGTACATCCAGTATTTACCGTTGATTTTTTCCGAAACGATTGCGCCGGACTTGGTCCAGTTCACATTCCATCTACCCTGGTAGGCGGGAATGATGACCCCGTGGCGCTGCCAATGCAGCAGATCCGTGGAGGTGGCCAGGCAAAGTTGAGCGTCTTTTTTGTCGGCGGCTATTCCATCCACGTTGTTGTAGCCGGTGTAAGTGAGATAGTAAGTTTCCCCGACTTTCTGCAAGCGCGGGTCTTCCACCCCGCCGCCTTTTTCGTACGGCGCTTCGGCGGTCATCACCGGTTGCGGTCGTCGCTTGAAGTGAATGCCGTCATCGCTGGCGGCGTATCCGAGCGAGGATGTGCCCTTGCGATCCTGCGCGCGGTACAACATCACGTACTTACCGTCCTTCTTTACTACGGAAGGGTTAAACGTACCGGTGGACTCGAAGCCATCGCCCTCGGGAGACAAAATGGGATTCGGGGACAGGCGTGTCCACGGGCCAAATGGAGGAGTGAACGGAGTGCTAGCGAAAGTTCCAAGCGCCGCCAACATAAATAAAGTAATGGCGACCGGATGAACGGCGCGCGTTGCAAAATTGTCAGTTTTGAACATGGTGGCAAACCAGGAACGAATATACGCCGCTTCAGCGGTTGATGGCCTTGGTATTCGCAGCACTTTTTTGGTCACATTTTGGGTCGACAGTGCAATCGTTTCATGCGATGAAATATGTGATGCAGGCGCCGGGAATACATGCCGTACAACTGATCTTGCTGCTTCTGCTGTTGTTTGTGGTGGCGTTTTCGACGCTGGCACTGCGGTTGAAGACGCCGTACCCTATCGTTCTGGTCGTCGCCGGGCTGCTGCTGGGATTTGTGCCCGGCATCCCCAAGGTGGCCCTCGATCCGGAGCTGGTTTTTCTCGTGGTGCTCCCGCCTCTGCTTTATTCCGCGGCATGGGTTACCTCGTGGCGGGATTTTCGCGAAAACCTGACCAGCATCGCCTCCTTGGCAATTGGCCTGGTGGCCTTCACGGTGCTCAGCGTAGCCGCCGCAGCTTCGTGGCTGTTGGTGGGATTCGATTGGCGCGTTGGTTTCGTGCTTGGCGCAGTCGTGGCGACCACCGACGCCATCGCTGCCACCTCCATCGCCAAACGGATTGGGTTGCCGAAGCGCATCGTGGATATTCTCGAAGGCGAAAGCCTGCTCAACGACGCCACCGGCTTGCTGGCGTTGGAGTTTGCCACCGCAATGGTGGTTTATGGCGAGACGCCGACGATTGCGTCCGCCATCGGACGGTTTCTGTTCCTCATTATCGCGGGCTTGGCAGTCGGTCTGATTCTCGGACGCCTGGTGGAGTGGTTCGAACATCGCATCGACGACGGCCCAATCGAAATTGCCGTCAGCCTGCTGGTCCCCTACGCGGGCTACCTGGCGGCCGAGGCGATACACGGATCCGGTGTGCTGGCGGTGGTGGCCAGCGGACTTTATCTCAGCCGCAGAAGCTCGCGTTTTTTTTCGCCTAGCGTGAGACTCCAGGCCTTCGCGGTGTGGAATTCCCTGACCTTCATACTGAACGGGTTGGTGTTTGTGCTCATCGGCTTGCAGCTTCCTTATGTACTGGCGGGCATCAAGGAATTTCCGCTCCCGAAACTGCTTCTCGGCGGCTTGCTGTTCAGCGCGTTCCTGATATTTCTCAGGCTGCTATGGAGCTTTCCGAGTGCCTACGTGGCGTATATGTTGCGGAAACATGTATTCGGTCAACGCGCCGGGTGGCCCGGCAGCCGGGGAGTGTTTGTGGTGGGATGGACCGGGATGCGGGGTGTAATCGCGCTGGCGGCAGCGATTTCATTGCCGCAAGCGCTTGCGGACGGTTCTCCATTTCCACATCGCAACCTGATTTTATTCCTCACCTTCAGCGTAATTTTTGTAACCCTGGTCGTTCAGGGTCTTACTCTGGCGCCGCTCGTGCGAGCGCTCGGTTTGGCTGCCAAGCCGGAATTCGACTGCGAAGAGCAGGAGGCGCGCCGGCTGATGCTCGAAGCGGCGCTGGCGCAAATCCAAAATCGCGACCGGGGCAAGGATTCACCCGAATCCGCCGGGCTGTACGATGATCTGGAAAAACACTACGCACAGCGTTTGGCGACTGTCCAGCCCGACGAAAATAATAAAGTCAGTCCGGAGCTTTATTCTCGCTACCTGGATGTTTCTCGCGAACTTTTGGGCATCGAGCGCGATACTGCCATACGGCTGCGCGACGAAGGACGCATCAATGACGAAGTGTTGCGGCAATTGGAAAACGAACTCGACCTGAGCGACACCAGACTAAACGCGGGGGCAAGAACCCAAGGAGAGACGGCATAATGATGGGCGACTTTGATTCTTGCGACGTCTCAGCCGTGCCGCACCCTCTTCAGCATCAATCAACGCGTTTACAAAGTTAAGAAATTGAGCTGCTAGTTCAACAGGCCTTTGACGCGGTTGCCGATCATCTTTTGAGCGCTCTTCTCATCCACGAATCGATTGAACATGCCCAGATCCACATCGATGGTCAGGTCCTTGTCAGTGACGTCGACAGTGCCCTTGATGGGTGTGCTCATGATTCCCATTTTTGCGGTGAGCAAAAAGTTCATGGTCGAGCCTTGCCAGCTTCTCTGCTCTACGACCAGCTTCACGGGGAGAGCGCCGGCTTCCTGGAAGAGCTGATTGAATCCGCGATCGATGGATTGAATAACCTCTTCTTTGGAGCGGTTATGAGTGATGGTAATTCGCACTGGGGTCCCCAATCGCTTAAGATTCGAAGTATATCGCCGCGGCAAGCACGCGATGCACAACATTAATATAGCTAAGTGCCGGGCGGCACGCATCAAACGCTGTCTGACAGGAGTGGACCACAATGAGCACCGTAGTAGCCAGTCTTTCACCACAGCGCCGCGAAGAACTGTTTCCCAAGCTCGAGCCTGCCCACATGGAGCGCATTAAGGCGGCAGGCCACCCGCGCAAAGTAAACGCGGGGGAAATACTAATCAACCAGGGCGATACGAAGATGCCGTTCTTCGTGGTCCTTTCGGGGCGAATCGACATAGTGCAGCCCAGTGAGCAGGGCGAGTTCACCATCGTGCAGCACGGACCGGGCGAGTTCACTGGTGAACTTGCGATGCTTACGGGGCGTCGTTCACTGGTAAATGCCCGCATGGGAGAGGGCGGAGAGGTCATCGAGCTTCATCCTGAAGAGTTACAAAAATTGGTGCAGACGGACGTGGGACTGAGCGACGTGCTGATGAAGGCGTTCATCGCGCGCCGGTTGGAGCTGATCAACGCCGGTAAAGGCGATGTCGTGTTGATCGGTTCGCCGCATTGCTCGGGTACCTTGCGCATCAAGGAGTTTCTTAGCCGCAATGGACATCCCTACACATATCTGGACCTCGACAAGGGCGATGGCGTGCAGGAGTTGATGGATAAGTTTCACGTGCTGATCGAAGAAATTCCTGTTTTGATTTGCCGCGGCAAGACGGTGCTGCGTAATCCGAGCAACCAGAAGGTTGCGGATTGCCTGGGCCTGAACCCCAAGATCGATGAAAGCCTCATTCGCGACGTGGTGGTAATCGGAGCGGGTCCCGCGGGATTAGCGGCCGCGGTCTACGGAGCTTCCGAAGGGCTCGATGTGCTGGTGATCGAGACGACCGCGCCGGGAGGACAGGCTGGTTCGAGTTCGAAAATTGAAAATTATCTTGGGTTCCCGCTGGGAATATCCGGGCAGGAACTGGCTGGGCGCGCCTACACGCAGGCGCAAAAATTTGGCGCCCAGATGATTATCTCGCGAGCGGTGACCAAAGTGAGCTGTAACCGCCCCTATTCCATCGAACTTGACGGCGGCCAGACGGTGGTCGCGCGCAGCATCGTTATCGCCACCGGCGTGCAGTACCGCAAGCTGCCGCTCGACAATCTGGCCCGTTTTGAGGGCATGGGCGTCTATTTTGGCGCGACCTTTATGGAAGCGCAGTTATGCACCAATGAAGAGGTCATCGTGGTTGGCGGGGGTAATTCCGCTGGACAGGCTGCGGTGTTCCTGGCGGATACCGCCAAGCATGTGCACATGCTGGTACGCTCGGACGGACTGGCGGAATCGATGTCGCGATATCTCATTCGCCGGATCGAAGACAATTCAAAAATCACGCTGCACGCTTGCACTCAGATTGAGTCGCTGGAGGGCGAGAACCATGTGGAGCGTGTCCGCTGGCGCAAGCAGACCGGTAAGCCCGAAACGCACGATATCCGCCACATTTTTGTGATGACCGGCGCAACTCCCAACACCCAATGGCTGAACGACTGTCTGGCGCTCGATGAGAAAGGATTTATACGCACCGGCCCGGATTTGAGCGAGGAAGTATTGCGTACCACCGGATGGGCAATGGCCCGCCACCCATATCTGCTCGAAACCAGTATGCCTGCGGTGTTTGCGGTCGGCGACGTCAGATCGGGGAACGTAAAGCGGGTGGCTTCGGCCGTGGGCGAGGGATCAATCTCGATCCATCTGGCGCATAAAACCCTTAGCGAATAAGCGCCTGGGTTTTTGGATTCAATTCCCGCGATTTATCTGCGGCGGTTTATTGAAGCTGGTTTATTGCTGCACCAATCCTTTAACTATTCCTGTACTTCATCGCTGACGACGCGAAAACTCATCAGCTTGGCGCGGCCGAACGAAGTGGTGATGGCGCAATCCGTCGCGTCGCGGCCGGTGGCCATCAACACGCGGCCTATGCGCGAGATGTTGTGACGAGCGTCGAGCGTCCACCACCGATCGCCAAGATACACTTCGAACCACGCACTGAAATCCATGGGGCTGGGCGCGACGATTATGCCGATGTCGCCCAGATATCCGGTGGCATAGCGCGCGGGAATATTCAGGGCGCGGCAAAAGGTAATAGCCAGGTGCTGGAAATCGCGGCACACCCCGACGCGTTCGGTATACACGCCGAGAGCCGTGCGGGTGGGATTGGCGAATTCATATCCGAAGGTGACCTTTTTGTTCACCCAGGTGCACACTTCCCGCACACGCCGCCAGCCTTTGGGCGCGCCGCCAAAAAGTTCCGATGCGGTGTTGGACAGCAAATCGACTTCGCAGTAGCGGCTGTTCATCAGGAAAGGCAACACGTCGTGAGGAAGATCCTCGATGGGAATTTCCGGGGCGTCGAAACCCTCCACGTCGGGCTTCCCTGAATCTTCGATCAACGTGGAATTGTGCAAGCGAATCATGCCTGGAGGAGCGACGAACCGGCAGCCCTGATTGCCGAACGTATCCTGATAGTTCTCAATGCTCACGACCGGGTCGGTGCGCAGGTAGTCGGGCTCGCGCAAATCGTTTTTGCGCGAAGGGTGCACGTTCAGGAGCGTGACGATCGGCACTTCCGAAGGAGTGTCGAAGAGCATGTCGTAACCGAGGCGAATGAGCATAGATTTCAGGAGTTCCCAATGGAAGTAGCCGCTTGGACACGTGAGGTCCAGAAAATATCACGGCTTGGCGCCTATGCTCTTACATTCTTTTTTGATACCAAGCATCACAATTTCGCGGCAAACAATCGTGTATCATGCGGTAGCTTCATACATCTTATTACCCCGAGGACCTGAGTGACATACTGTTTGGGCATTATGACGCAGGAAGGGCTGGTGCTGGCATCCGATTCGCGGACCAACGCCGGATTCGACCAGGTGAACGTATGCCGTAAAATGCACAGCTTTGTGCATCCGGGCGAGCGCATGTTCGTAATTTTGACCAGCGGCAGCCTGTCCATCAGCCAGTCGGTGGTTACTTTACTGCGGGATGACTTCGATGCCGGCCGCGGGCTGGCGCAGGCCAACTCGCTGTATGACGCCGCGCGCATCGTGGGTAACTGTGTCCGCCGCATCTCGGAGCTTGATCGCGCCTCGCTGGAGCGCGATTCCTTCAGCTTCAATGTGCATTTGCTGTTAGGGGGACAGGTGCGAGGTCAGGAGCCTAACCTTTACCTGATTTATCCCCAAGGGAACCCCATAGCGGCGACAGAAGATTCGCTCTATTTGCAACTGGGAGAGTGTAAGTACGGGCGGCCGATTCTCGACCGGGGAATTCAGTCCACCACCTCGCTGGAAGTAGCGGCGAAATATGCGTTGCTATCGCTGGATGCGACCATGCGCTCGAACGTCACGGTAGGCCCACCGTTTGATTTATTGTTGTACAAAAAAGACAGCCTGGAAGTGACTCGCTACCGTCGTATCTGCGCTGGCGACGAAGACCTCAATTTAATTCACTCCAGCTGGGAGCAGTCTCTGCGGCGTGCGGTGGAACAGTTGCCGGACATCGAGTTCCCGGGGAAAAATGGGCATTCGGCCAGCCACGCTAAAGAACATTTGAGATGTGCGGAGCAGGTCTAATACCTGCCAGTAACGCTTTTTTCAATCCTTCTAATAGGTTTTCCCGATAATCGGCAGCTTCGCAATGCGCTATGCTTGTGTGTATTGCGCCCTATGGCTACCGCCGTCCCAAAAATGGAACCGTTCGATGATCAAAGTGCCGGAGCGGCATTCCGCCGGTATGAATTGAATGGCTCTTACGACGAGATGTTTCGCTCTGCCGATGTTCCGCGGAAGCAATACCGTCAGTTGTATACCCAGCTCCTGAACCTGGGACCGGACGAGTTGCGGCGGAGCAAACAGGAAGCCGATCAGTCTTTTTTCAACCAGGGCATCACCTTCACCGTCTACGGCAGCGACAAGGGCACTGAGCGGATTTTCCCTCATGATCTGCTTCCCAGGATTATCACTGCAGCGGAGTGGGAAACGATCGAGCAGGGACTGACACAGCGGATTACCGCGCTCAACTTGTTTCTGAAAGACGTTTACCACGACGCGAAAATTATTGAAGACGGCGTAGTTCCCGCAAGAATTGTTTACACCTGCAAACATTACCGCCGGGAAATGCGCGGGATTAAAGTCCCCCGCGACGTTTACATCTCCGTGGTCGGGACGGATCTAATTCGCACTCCGGAAGGCAAGTTCGTAGTTCTGGAAGACAACCTGCGCGTGCCCAGCGGCGTATCGTACATGTTGACCAGCCGCAGGGTGATGAAGCACATATTCCCGGCGCTGTTTCGGAAATGCCGCGTGCGGCCGATCGAGCAGTACAGCCAGGTGTTGCTCTCGGCATTAAAATCTTTGGCGCCAGAAGGGCGCACCGAGCCGACGGTAGTGGTGCTGACTCCCGGTTCATACAACTCTGCCTATTTTGAACACACCTACCTGGCGCGCCAGATGGGTATCGAGCTGGTGGAAGGCCGCGACTTGCTGGTGCACGACAACATCGTGTACATGCGCACCACATTTGGTTTGCAACGCGTGGATGTGATTTACCGCCGCATCGATGACGACTATCTGGACCCCTTGGTCTTCGAAGGGCATTCGGCCCTGGGCGCGGTTGGGCTGTTCAACGCGTACCGCGCCGGGAACGTGGCGTTTGCCAACGCGCTGGGAACCGGAGTCGCGGACGACAAGGCCATCTACGCCTACGTGCCCAAAATTATTAAGTATTATCTCGATCAGGATCCCATTTTAGAAAACGTGGAAACGTTGCTGATGTCCGATGCGGCGCAACGCGATCACGTCTGCCAGAAACTGGACGAGTACGTGGTGAAAGCTGTCGGCGAGTCGGGCGGCTACGGCATGCTGATCGGACCGCATAGCACACAGGACCAACGCGAAGAATTCCGCGCCAGGATTCTCGCCGAGCCACGAAACTACATTGCGCAGCCCACCATCAATCTTTCCACCGCCCCGTGTTTTGTGGATGGAACGATCGAACCCCGCCACGTGGACCTGCGCCCTTACGTTCTTTATGGCGACAATATTACGATTGTTCCCGGCGCCCTCACCCGCGTGGCGCTGCGCAAAGGATCGCTGGTCGTGAACTCCTCTCAAGGCGGCGGTTCGAAAGACACCTGGGTTTTGCAAAACTAAAATTTTTGGAAGCGAGTGAAGATTCTCCATGCTTTCGCGTGTAGCCGACAGTCTTTACTGGATGAGCCGCTATTTCGAGCGGGCTGATAACGCCTCGCGCGTGGTGGAAGCTACCTACGGCTTGATTCTGAATCCCGCAAAATTTTCGACGGAAGAGCGCTGGTTTCGTGCGGTCTCTTCTCTGGCACGGGGCTCCGCTTCTTCCGACATTGATCCTCAGCATGCGCTCTTCCTCTTGGTCGCCAATCCCGAAGGCGCCTTCTCGATCATGAAGTGCATCGGCGGGGCTCGCGAAAATGCCCGCCAGGTGCGCGAAGAAATCAGTTCGGAAATGTGGGAGCACCTGAACCGGCTGTTTCACGAAGTTACGGGAGCGGAGCTGCAGCCCGACGACGATAGCGGCGCCATGCGCGTGGTCAGCCTGGTTCGCGAAGGGGCCTACCGCTTTCACGGGATCACGGACACGACTATTAATCATGGCGAAGGCTGGCACTTTATCCAGCTCGGCAAGTACATCGAGAGGGCCTGCAACCTTTCTATCCTGCTGGATGCTTATTTTTCCATCGACAAGCAGGCCGACGACCTGGATTGGGTGGGTCTGCTCAGCAGTTGCGCCGCGTTCGAAGCGTATTGCAAAGTATGCACTGCCGAGCTTCGGCCGGAGCGGATCGCCGACTTTATCCTGCTGCAGCCGGAATTTCCCTATTCCGTGCGCTACGCGCTGGACCGCATGCACCACGCGCTGACCTCCATCAGCAATCGTTCCTTAAGCCGCAGGACCGGACAGATTGAAAGGTTAATCGGGCGCTTGAGGTCGGCGGTGACCTACGTGCAGATTGGAGAAGTGATTCGCGGGGATTTGCACATGTATCTAGCTGCCATTATTGATCAATGCCGCGAACTGCACGCCGCGGTGCACGAAGTCTATATCGAATATCCCATTGAGGTCGCTTTCGAGTCCTAATGTTCTACGCCATTCGACATTTTACTCGCTATCGCTATAGCCAGCCCGTGTGGCAAAGCATGATGGAAGTTCGCATGCATCCACGGAGCGAAGGCAACCAGCGCTGTTTCATTTTTCAATTGTCGGTCAATCCGCGCGCGCGCATTTTTGCGCATACCGATGCCCGTGGCAATCTGGTGCATCATTTCGATCTTCCGCAACGCCATCGCCAGCTCACCATTATTTCCGACGCATTGGTAAATCTCGATGCGCAGCAGCCGATTCCCGAAACCATGGAATACTCCGCCTGGGACGAGCTGGAACAGCTCATCGACAAGAAAGATTACTGGGATATGTTGACGCCCAGCCACTTCGCGCGAACCTCCCCGGAACTGCAGGAGCTCGCCCAGGAAATCGGAGTGAGTGAGCGGGATGGCCGTAGCCCGCTGGCGTTTTTACAGGACGTAGCCTCCGGCGTATACCGCAGTTTTTCGTACGTGAAGAAAAGCACGGCCGTGAATTCGCCGATCGAGCACGCGCTGAAATCGCGCCAGGGCGTCTGCCAGGACTTCGCGCACATCATGATTACGCTCGTGCGCAACGCCAACATTCCTTGCCGTTATGTAAGCGGCTACCTGTATCACAGCGGCGAAAAGCAGGATCGCTCGTCCGACGGCGCCACCCACGCGTGGGTGGAGGCGGCTCTACCGGGCCTCGGCTGGATCGGTTTCGATCCCACCAATAACATTATCGTCGGCGAGCGCCATATTCGCACCGCTGTGGGCCGCGATTACGCGGACGTCCCGCCCACTATGGGCACCATGAAGGGCAAAGCGGAAACCGAACTGCAAGTGCGTGTGCGGGTTACGCCGTCGCAAGCGGTGCTGCCGCCCGACGAAGAGTTTGCCGCCGACGAAGAGTGGTCGCAATTTCTGGAAGAAGACAACCAAGCCCAGGTAATGCACGCGCAGCAGCAGCAGCAGTAACAAGCGAAAACCACGGTTCGCCAGCCCCATTTTGCCGGCCGGTAAAGTTAACAAACTAGTATCCAGGCGCCAAACTTTTCCTCCTTCAACCGCAGAGAGGCATTTAGACTTTTTCCCCAATAGGCGCGCGTGTCCGAAGTGTTGGCATTCTCTAATTGGCGGAATTCTTGGCCGGAGTCCTCGATTCTGCCCTGTCGAAACCGTCGCGGAACGGCCCTGAAGGCAGGCTAGTCATAGGACGTGATCGCCAGGCCGGCGTCGTCGTAGACATCGAAGATATTAAGGATACGAACCAATTTGAACGTCTGCACCACCATCTTGGTGGGATTCAGAAGTTTGATGGACCCGCCCTTCTGCTTCGCGGCCGTCAGAAAGCGAACCAACAGTCCGATGCCGCTGGAATCCACCATGGGAACTTCCTCAAGGTCCAGGATGAAGCGGGAGTCTCCGGCGCCGAGGAGATCCGAAAACGTGGCGCTGAGCTTGTCCACCGGCTCGCCAAGAACCAGTTTGCCGCGCAATTTCACGATTTTTACCTGCGCCTGAGTCCGAACTTCGATGTCCAATCTGAACCTCTTTCCATGCGCAGGGCCTTGCCGGGACTGCAAACGGCCGCGTTGACACTGTGGAAATCGTCTGTTAGAGTCCCGCTCAACTTAGAAGAACCGTAGAGAATTTGCAAGAGAAGAAGGCTAATACCAGCTTCCGGTCCCGGAGTGGGGCGGCTTCTCCTGCGTGGTGGTGGGCCAGGGCACTTCATTGAACCTCGATATTTCAGAATTTTCGGCGAGACTTCTGGTGGACCAGGAAGTCCATGCGCGGGCGCGTACCTGCGCGCGAGCCATCGCCGAATTGATCCCCGGAACCGCCGTAAGCGTGTACGTCGCCGGGCGCCTCGACGGGGAAGACGTGTGGCTGGCGAAGGCCTCCGTTGGAGAAGTTTCGCCGCATTCCGCGGCGGTACCGATGAACTCCGGCACTCTTGGAGAGCTCGCCGCCGGCAAGACTCCCATTGTTTTTTCCGGTAAAGATCTGGCGCGCGAAAGTTACGCGCATGTCGATACCAGAAAAACAGTCGTATCCCTCGCATACCTTCCCTTGTTGAAAGGCGCAGCGTGGATCGGCGCGATCGAAATTCTGGCGTATGACGCAGAAATAGAAGGGGACACGCTCGCCGAGCTGGCACCCTTCGCGCAGGTGGCGGGCGCAGCTCTTCTCGGCGCCACTACTTACGAAGCGGAGCGCAACGAGTCGCTCATCTCGCTTACCCGGCTCTCGCAACTCTACGATATCGAAAAAATATTTTCTTCCACGCTGGAAATGGACGAGCTCCTGGTGCTCATCGGCACCAAGCTGCGTGAAGTCATGGAATGCCAGGCGGTAAATATCTGGCTGCTCCAGCCGGACGAAAGCGTACAGCTGTCGCATCAGTCCGGATCCGATTCCACGGTGCGTCAGGGAAGTTCGCAGGCTCCGGGCGAAGGCCTGGCTGGCGGCGTTTCCGACGACGGAGAGCCGCTACTGATCACCGACATCGAAGACGAACGGCTCATCCGGCGAAACGGTGATGACGGGCTGGGTCGCGTGTCATCCATCGTGGTGGTGCCGATACTCGACAACGGAGCGCTCGTCGGCGTAGTCGAAGCCGTGAACAAAATGGACGGCACGCCTTTCGACGAAGACGACCAGTTCGTGCTCACCAGCATGGCGCAGTCGGCATCCACGGCTCTGCACAACGCCAGCCTGCTGCTGGCCGAGCGCAAAGTGGAGATTCTGGAAACGCTCGTTACGGTTAGCCACGAGATCACCTCGACGCTGAATCTGGAGCGCATGCTGCAGACCATCGTGAACGCACCGCAAGCGGTGATTCCTTACGAGCGCGCCGCCATTGCGCTGGAAACGCGCGGCAGATTCAAGCTGAGCGCCGTGACCGGTTTGACGCAAGTGAATGCCGACGCTCCGGACATCGCGCCGCTGAACGACATTCTGCAGTGGGCCGCGCTGGCCGAGGAAGTGATTCACGTGCGTCAGGTGGGAGACGAGGTTGACGCCGAGCGCGAAGAAACGCGCGCGAAATTCGAGAAATACTTCAGCGAAACCGGGAAGCGCGCTTTTTATTCCATGCCGCTCAGCGACGATACTGGTCGCGTCGGCGTTCTCGGGCTGGAGAGCAGCGACCCGGATTTTCTCTCACCCGCGCACATCGAGATTCTTCAAGTGCTTGCGGGCCAAGCCACCGTGGCCTTGCGCAACGCCCAAATGTACAAGGAAGTGCCTTTCATTTCGGTACTCGAGCCAGTGTTGGAACGAAAGCGCAGGTTCATGGCCATGGAAAAGAAACGCCGCACCGCGATTCTTACACTCGCGGCCGCAGGCGTGATTTTCCTGGGCATTTTCCCTTTGCCGCTCCGCGTCGATGGAGATTCCACCGTGGCGCCGGCTCGTCGCGCGCAGGTTCAGCCGGAAATCGAAGGAGTGGTCGGAAAAGTTTTCGTGCATGAAGGCGAAACCGTCTCACGTGGCCAGGTACTGGCGGAAATGGAAGCTTGGGATTATCGTTCCGCGCTGGCCGTCGCGGAGGCGAAATATCAAACGTCGGTTTTGCAGGTGAACCACTCGCTGGCTGGGAATGATACCGGCGAAGCGGGCGTGCAACGCGTGCAGGCGGATTATTGGAAAACCGAAGTCGATCGCGCGAAAGAGTTGCTGGATCGCACGCAGTTGCGCGCGCCTATTGACGGCGTAATCTCCACCCCGAGGGTGGAAAATTTCGCCGGGCGCCGCCTGCTGCATGGCGAAAGCTTTGCGGAAATCATGGATACCTCGCAGGCCGTTGTGGACGTAGCGGTGGATGATGCCGACGCCGGGTTGTTGCGTCCGGGATTGAAGACCGTGGTGAAATTGAACAGCTATCCGACGCGAACGTTTCGAGGGGTAGTGGCCATCGTCAGCCCCAAGGGAGAAATGCAGCATGACGAGCGGGTATTTTTCGCGCGGGTGAAACTTGAGAATCCCGATGGCGCGATTCGCGCGGGGATGGAAGGACGGGGCAAGGTGACCGTGGGCTGGTATCCAGCGGGCTACGTATTGTTCCGGCGCCCGGTATTGTGGGCGTATTCGAAATTGTGGTCCTGGTTCGGGTGGTGAGGATGCGCGTGAAAAATCACGGGGAAAGCACGGGTAAAGAATGATGCGGAACGCGTGGATTGCCGCGCTGCTGGGCATCGCCGCAATCAGCGGCTGCGGCGACAGCAAGAAGGATGAAGCCGTCGCGGCGGCTACGTCGAAAACCTCCGGTGCCGGCACGGTTGCGGCTAATCATGCGACACCGCCGGCAAATGCGCAGCTTAATCCGGGCACGCCGTCGTCGGCCGCCGAAAGCGAAGATTTCATTACCGTTTCGGGGCCGCTTATCGTCGAACACCAGCTGGAAATCACCGCGCAGCGCGATGGAACCCTCGCAAAAATCAAAGCTGACGCGGGAGCCAGGGTTAAAGCCGGAACCTTGCTTGCGCAACTGGACGACCGCCAGATCACCGCGAACCTGGAAGCCGGCCGGGCAAAATCGCGCAGCATCGAAAATGACCTGAAAAACTGGCAGGCCGAAGCCGAAGTGGTCAAGTTCGATCTCGTGCGCGCGCAACGCCTGTGGGATTTGGGCCTTATACCCGAAGACCAGTTACAGCACGCGAAATTCAAAGTGGAATCCGAGCAGTGGGACGTGAAACGGGTGAGCGAGATGCTCAACACTTCGCGCCAGGAAGAGCGCTCGCTGGAGTTGGAGCTGGAAAAAACAAGGATTACCGCACCGTTCGATTGCCTGGTGGCAAGGCGCTACGCGCGAGAGGGCCAGAGCGTGATCCGCGGCGACAAACTCTTCTGGGTGACCGCGGAATCGCCTTTGCTTTTGAGGTTTACGCTGCCCGAAAAATTCATGGGCCACGTCAAGGTCGGGCAGGATCTGGAGCTGACCTCCCCCGACGCGCCACAAGAGAAGCACACCGCAAGAATCAAAGACGTCAGCTCCGTCATCGACCCATCAAGCGGAACGTTCGACGTTCTGGCTGAGCTGCCCGGCGGCCGTGGCGCATTGCGGCCGGGAATGACCGCCAGCGCGCGCCTCGCCATCCCGCGATGAATATCACCGAAGCGCTGAACGTAGCCCTGCCGGAAATTCCCGCTCGGACGATTGCGCAGCGATATCCGCGCCTCGACCCGGGAGCTACCTTCAAAGAGCATATCGAAGAAGGTGTGCGGCAGATTCGCGTCTACGTGCCCAGCGAACAGTCCATGTACAAATTCCCGCTTGAAAACTGGGCCTTGATTCAGCTTTTCGATGGCAAGCGCTCCTATGAGGAGATCGCCGCTCTGTACCTGGAACAAACCGGCGTGGAATACCCGGCTGAAGAAATTCGCGAGTACGCTTCGGACCTGGAAGCCGGGAATTTCTGGTACCGCACCGCGCAGGAAAAAAATATTCTTCAGCTGCAAAAAGGCGGTGAAGAACGCCAGAAGCGTGTGAAGGCCAAGAGCAGATACGGCGACATTTCGCTGATTTTGTTCCCCGCTTTCAACCCGGACAAATTTTTAACCTGGCTGTATGCGCGCACCCGATATTTCTACACCGCCTGGTTCACGGCGCTCACCCTGCTGGCTTTCGCGTTCATGGCGTGGGTGACCATCACTCACTGGGGAGAAATTGGTCGTGACACTTTTGAGTTTTATAACTTCTCGCACAAGACCTGGGGAGACGTAGCGCTGTTTTACGCCCTGGCGGTGGTGATTCTGGCCTGCCACGAATACGGACACGCGCATGCCTGCAAGCATTACGGCGGGCGCGTGCCAGCCATGGGCTTCGCGCTCATTTATTTAACGCCGGCTTTTTATACCGACACCACCGAGGGCCTGGTCCAGGCGACCCGCTACCAGCGACTAGTAATCTCCGTCGCCGGGGTCTGGGCCGAGCTGATGATTTGCGCCATCGCCACCCCGATCTGGTGGGGCACCCCGCCGGACACCGCGCTGCACATCGCTGCTTACGACGTGATGCTGATCACCGGAATCTCGTCGGTGCTGCTCAATTGGAATCCACTGATGAAGCTCGACGGCTACCACATGCTCTGCGAGATCATCGGCATCGCCGACCTCAAGGAAGGGTCGACCGCGTACGTATCGTCGTGGGTAAAGCGGCATATCTGGCGCTTGCCGGTGGAAGTTCCTTATGTTCCGAAAAGGCGGCGTCTGGGTTTTGTGGTGTATGCGTTGCTATCGGGCGCCTATAGCTACTCGGTGTTGTACATCATCGCCCGCTTCGTGGGAAACGTGTTTCGCAATTTCAACCCGGAGTGGTCCTTTATCCCGGAGCTGCTCACCGCGGGCCTGGTCTTTCGTTCGAGAATTCGTACTTTGGGGAACTTTATGAAATTTGTCTACCTGGACAAGAAAGACCGCTTGCGCGCCTGGTTTAATCCCGGCCGTACATTGGCTGCCGCCGCGATTGTGGTGGTCGCGCTGTTCTTGCCGTTGTGGCACGAGTCGGTGAGCGGCCGGTTCCTCCTCGAGCCCGCGAATAGCGCGGTAATTCGCGCCGTCACGCCCGGAATCGTGACCGCCGTGTATGCCACGGAAGGAAAGATGGTCGATGCCGGAACGCCGCTGGTACAGTTGCGTAACGTTCCGCTGCAGTCCCGGTTGGCGTTGAGCAAAGCTAATTATCAGATGGCCACCGAGCGCGCCAATTCTGCCGTTCTGCATTTCGACAACGTCGGCGGGGCCATGCGCCAAAGGGATATTTCGGAAGCGCAAAACATCGGGTTTAGCGCCCAGGCGGCGCAACTAAATCTCGCAAGCTCCATAGCGGGAATTGTGTTGACGCCGGGAATCGAGGATCGGCTGGGCAGTTATGTCACTGAAGGAACGGAATTGGCGGAAGTCGCTGACCTCCGCACCATGCGCGCGCGCATCTATATTTCGGAATACGAAATGTCCAAGTTCAAAATCGGATCTCAGGCTCGCCTGGAAATCGAAGGCGCAGTCAGGAAGTGGAATGCACAAGCCGTGCTTATTTCCGCGAACTCCTCCGAAATAGATGAGGGGCTCGCGGATCGCGCGCAGTACAAAGGCCTGAACCCCCCGCACTTTTACGTGGTCGACCTGCACATTGATAACGCCGACGGTCGATTGAAGCCGGGAATGGCGGGACTAGCGAGGCTCTACGGCAACCGCGTGAGCGCAGCAGGATATTTGTGGATGCAGGTGAGCGATTTCTTCGGCCGCAAAGTCTGGTAAAAACGAAGAGAGGCTGCCAGTCGGCAGCCTCCCCTTGAAATGCTCTTACCGGCGCAGGTCTTAGACCATTCTCGCCAAAGATGAGCCCTTCGATCCGAGGGATGAACCCTTGGACCCCAAAGATGAGCCCTTCGATCCGAGGGATGAACCCTTGGACCCCAAAGACGAGCCCTTCGATCCGAGCGATGAACCCTTGGACCCCAAAGACGAGCCCTTCGATCCGAGCGATGAACCCTTGGACCCCAAAGACGAGCCCTTCGATCCGAGCGATGAACCCTTGGATCCCAAAGACGAGCCCTTGGATCCCAACGATGAGCCCTTGGAACCAAACGATGCGCCCTTGTGGCCCAATGACGCGTTCTTGTGACCCAGCGACGCGTTCTTAGTGGCAGTGGCATCGCCTTCGGTCGCCGGTGCGCTGGCAACGTTGGCCTTCTTGGTGGTCTTCAATGCGCTGATCAACGATTTCTTCTGGATGGACATTTCAAAGGCTCCTTTAATTTCTTTCAATCTCGAATTTTATTTCCGCTCGACGGCATACCTTAATGCATGTGGGGTGCCAAAGGGCGGCCGCCAGGTTGACCGGACCTCTTCTGTTTAAAGTAAAAGACTTAGCCCGGCAGCTTCAGCGAATGGAGATTTGAAAGCGGTGAAAAACTATCTGGCGGTTAAATTTTACCCCGTTGTTGGTTAATTTTTAACCGTTTCCAGCTTCAACTTCCGGCACAGGTACTTCATCCTCTGCGGATCCACGTGCAACAACGCAGCGGCCGCCGACTTTTTGCCGCCAGTCCGCCGCAGCGCAGCCTTCAGGTAGGCAATCTCAATGCGTTCCATTTCGGCGTCAAAATCCACACCCTGCTCCGGGATCAGAAT
The DNA here is from genome assembly GCA_038238965.1 of Candidatus Acidiferrales bacterium. GTDB lineage: Bacteria > Acidobacteriota > Terriglobia > Acidiferrales > UBA7541 > Acidiferrum. The sequence continues at coordinate 34,216 of JBBSFG010000005.1, forward strand.
AGCTTCCTGGCTGGCGGTGCTGGCGTACAACAGTGCTTGCGGCAGGTGCTCCGCCGTTATGGTGGAGCTGTTATTCATGATCACCAGGCGCTGAATCACGTTCTGCAGTTCGCGCACATTTCCGGGCCACGGATAATCTTCCAGAATCTCCATCACATCGTGCTGCATGATTTTCACCGGCTTCTTTGCGGCGGCGCAAAAAATGCGCAGGAAATGATCGGTTAGCAGCGGCAAATCGCCTTCACGGTCGCGAAGCGGAGGAACAAAAATGGGAACCACGTTGATCCGGTAATATAAGTCTTCACGGAAGCGGCCCTGGCGAACGATTTCTTCCAGGTCCTCGTTGGTGGCGCAGATCAGCCGGAAATCGATTTTTCGCGCCGACCGTGCGCCCAGGCGCTGCACCGTGTGTTCCTGCAAAGCCCGCAACAGCTTGCTCTGCAAATTCGGCGCTAGCGTCGTGATTTCGTCCAAAAACAACGTGCCGCCGTGCGCCGTTTCAATAAGTCCGGGCTTGTTGCCGTCCGCTCCCGTGAACGCTCCTTTTTCATAGCCGAATAGCTCCGATTCCATCAACGTATCCGGCAATGCGGAGCAATTCAGGCATACGAAGGGCTTTTCCGCGCGGTTCCCCGATTGCACCACAGCTTGGGCGATCAGTTCTTTTCCGGTTCCACTTTCGCCGCGCAGCAGCACGGTGGTATTGCTGTCGGCCACCGCCTGAATGGTTTGATACAGCTTCTGCATCGCATTGCTGCCGCCGATCATGCCGCAGAATGCCGAGCGGCTCTCAAGTTGTTCGACCAAACGGCGGCCCTCAAGCTCCAGAGCGCGTTTTTCCACAGCGCGGCTGAGCACCAGAGAAAGTTCCACGGGGTTTGGCGGAGAAAGAAAAAATTCGTCGGCCCCGGCGCGGCTGGCCATCACCGGAATGCTGCGCTGGCTGGAGCTGCTCATGGCCACCAGCACGATGTCTTCGCGGAGGGCACGAATTTCCTGCAGAACTTCAATCCCATCTCTGGCACCGTCGCCGATGCTGTCGAGATCGAAGATCATGGCGCGCAGTTCCGGATCGTCCACAAATTCTTTAATCAGATTTTCGGTCCCAGCTTGCACAATTCTGAAATTCTGTGCGAGCGATTGGGAAATGCTGGAGTACGCCGCATCATCGATGGTCACGAGAGCGACCAGCAGCCGGGATGCGCTGGAGCCCTCGTTTTCTGAGGTGTTGGGCATAAATTCGGTACGTGGATTATAGGGGATGCGCTGCGACGGGCGGAAGGGAATGTCGTCGGTAACGCCATTGGCCGTCAGTGATCACCAAGGCTATCAAAGTGCTTCAGATAATAGCTTTATCGTGTGTCGATCGTGTCCGTTTCAGAGCGTCGAAGGTACAGCAAGATAAAAGCCTTTTCGATTCAAGGGGAACGCGTGCTTCCCTCGGGCGCTAAGGATTGTCCGAGCAGGCTGGCAGGGTATTTATGTGCAAACATTTTCCGCGATCTATGGGACCAGAAAGGCACACTTGGATAACAAAATGGTGACGGTCGGAGTATTTGGATATATCCGCCATTTCGCGGCACATGTAAGGCAGGTCACCCCAAGAGTAACACCCACAAACTGCGGCCCCAGCCCCAGGGTGCGGCGAGTCTCCGCAGCACTCCTCGCTATCGCATTCTGGGCCTCTCTGGCGGTAACCAACTCCGTACAGGCCCAGAATGTAAGCGAACTCATAGATCCAAACGACACGCAGAAAGCGATTGTGGGCATCGCGGTAAATCCCACCGAAAACTACGTATACGTTACGCAAGGAGATGGCAGCCTTACCATTCTCAACGCTGACACCACTCAGGTGGTCGCCAGCTCCGCCCCCGGAACAGACGGTGCCGGCGCGATGGCCACCTATCTGAACAACGTGTTTGTGGCCAACGGCGCCAGCAACAGTATCAGCGTGTATTTTCCAGTGTCGCCTTCGGGACCAAATGGCGCACCTTTTCAGCAGACCTTCAGCGATCCGAATGGCATCACGCCGACAGCCATCGTAGTGGATCCCAGCGGAACCGGAAAACTGTTCGTCAGCAATTCGGGAAGCAATAACGTCTCGGTCTTCACCATCAACGGCAACACCGGGATGTGGCAGCAAGTCGCTACGCTGTCCGTGGGCTTGAATCCCCAAGCGATGGTCATCAACCACGTGAGCCACAAAGTTTACGTGGCGGATTCGGGGGACAACAAGGTCTGGATCATCGACGCCAGCAACAATACCGTGCTGACCAGCGTTACCGTGGGATCGCCTGCGCGTTCCATCGCGGTGAATGAAGTCACCAACAAAATTTACGTGCCGGGATTCGCCTCGAACGATCTCACGATTATCGACGGAGTCGACGACAGCACCCAGACGGTGAACAGCATCGGGACTGGACCCGCCGCCGTAGCCGTGAATCCTCTTACCAACCAGATTTTCGTTGCGAACGCGGGCAATGCCGATATTTCCGGCACGGTTTCGATTGTCAACGGCCTGGACGATACCTTCTCAAACGTGAGCGTGACTACCGGCAGTGCATCGAGCCAGGCGGCCATCGTCGTCGATCCCCAGACCAATGTCGCGTACGTATCGATTAAGGGCGGAAACCTGACTGCCGTTGATGGGACCACTCTAACGACTGGCAATATTCCGATTGGCGACGGAGGTCTCTCCGCGCTGGCTCTGAATCCCGTGACGCACAAGGTGTATGCCGGGGCTACGGATCCATCGACCGGCAACAACGAAATTGCCGTGGTGGATGGCGGAACAGACGCGCATCAATCCCTAACGGGTCAGAGCATGCC
>JBBSFG010000006.1:0-34784 GCA_038238965.1 Candidatus Acidiferrales bacterium
ATCGTAATTGAGCACCGCGTATCCCCATCCGCCGCTTTTCGGAAATCTCTTGGCGTCCTTTTCCATGACGAAAGCCTGGGCAAAAACGTCTGGGACATCCACGACAAAGGGAGCTTCCGTGCTCTTCTTCGGCTTCCACTGAAGCTTCACGATCTTGGCGCCATCCGGGAAAGGCTGGCCGTTGCCCGGAATGCCGGCTTTGTAGGCCTCGATCATCGCCGGATTGGCGACGATCACCTTGAGCACTTCCTCAGTCCGAGCGGAAGAAACCACCGCCCAGTCCTCGTAGCCCCTGAAATCGGAGAACGCGATTCCGCTGGGCGATTTCAGCGAGTACTTGTCCTGCGCGTAAAGGGCGGTGACACCGAGCATGGCGAGTACTGCCGCGGCTATCGCAATGGTAAGGTGGTTTTTGCACTGCATGGTTGATCCCTTCCAGGCAGAATTTCCAACTTGGCTACTGAACGGGGCAAAGCATATCACAGCCCCAATTCTCGATTCTCCGAAGCGACATTGAGCAAGCGATCGGGAACTGGGTTTTTTCGATGTTCTCCCGTTGCGCTCTACTGTCCTGTGACGCCAGTTAATCGTGATCGTAGCTTCTCGGTTGCTTGGTGGTATTTCGGTTAAGAATCGTGTGAGCTGAGAGTTTCAACTAACTATATTTATATCAATGTATTACGACCTAACTTAATATGAGTGAGATTGACTAAGATTTCACGCGGAAAAGCTTTGACATCCGGGGCGGTTGTGGTTATATTAGCAGTCGACCGGGAGGAGTGCTAATTCCCTCCTTCCGGTCAAAACCGCATCATCTACCTAAATGGAGGTTCTCTCAAGATGGCAGTGAATCTTACCCCGCTCCACGACCGTGTGATCGTGAAGCGCATTGAAGAAAAAGAAAGCGTCAAGGGTGGCATCATTATTCCGGACTCCGCCAAAGAGAAGCAGCAAGAGGGCGAAGTGATTGCCGTAGGTCCAGGCAAGCGGGAAAAAGATGGACTTCATCCGCTGGACGTGAAAGTTGGAGACCGCGTACTGTTTGGCAAGTACGGCGGAACAGAAATCAAGATCGAAGACCAGGAACTGCTCATTCTGCGCGAAGAAGAGATTCTCGCCAAGCTGGGCGGCCAGGCTAAAGCGGCAAAGAAGTAACTCCGAGTTGAGCAAGGCCGGTTTTTACGAGCGTTCCGATAACCGGTGACGGTTGAGTAAAGCAGTAGACAGGATATTCAGAAACGAAAAGCGAGTCTATTTCAGGAGGATTTACCAGTATGGCGAAGCAGATAGTAACAGGTGAAGCGTCCCGCCAAGCGATCTTGCGCGGCGTGAACGCTCTTGCCGACGCAGTGAAGATTACGCTCGGTCCCAAGGGCCGCAACGCGGTAATCGAAAAGAAGTTCGGCGCGCCGATCATCACCAAGGACGGCGTAACGGTAGCGAAGGAAATCGAACTGCGCGATCCGCTCGAGAACATGGGCGCGCAGATGGTTCGCGAAGTGGCTTCCAAGACTAGCGACGTTGCCGGCGATGGAACCACCACAGCGACCGTGCTGGCGCAGGCCATCTTCCGCGAAGGCGTGAAGACGGTTGCGGCAGGATCCAGCCCGACAGCTCTGAAGCGCGGTATTGAACGCGCCGTGGAAGTTGCCGTGGAAGAGATCAAGCGCCTGCACAAAGACGTGAAGGGCGACATGATCGCCCAAGTTGGCACCATTTCCGCCAACAACGACAAGCAAATCGGCGGCATCATCGCCGAAGCCATGAAGAAGGTGGGCAAGGACGGCGTCATCACCGTGGAAGAATCCAAGACCATGGAAACGACGCTGGAAGTGGTCGAAGGTATGCAGTTCGACCGCGGCTACCTGTCTCCTTACTTCATTACCGATCCGGAGCGCATGGAATCGATCCTCGAAGACTGCCGCATCCTGATCCACGAAAAGAAAATCAGCTCGATGAAGGATTTGCTGCCTTTGCTGGAGCAGACCGCCAAGATGGGCAAGCCCCTCTTGATCATCGCGGAAGACGTGGAAGGCGAAGCGCTGGCCACTCTGGTGGTCAACAAACTCCGTGGCACGCTGCAATGCGCTGCCGTCAAGGCTCCTGGCTTTGGCGACCGCCGCAAGGCCATGCTCGAAGATATCGCCACGCTCACGGGCGGCAAGGCGATTACCGAGGACCTGGGACTGAAGCTGGAAAATGTAAAGCTTGAGGATCTCGGCCGCGCCAAGAAAATCACCATCGACAAGGACAACACCACCATCGTGGAAGGCTATGGCAAGTCCGGCGACATCGAAGGACGCGTCAAGCAGATCCGCTCGCAGGTGGAGAACACTACATCCGACTACGACAAGGAAAAGTTGCAAGAGCGCCTTGCCAAGCTGGTCGGCGGAGTAGCGGTAATCAAGGTGGGAGCGGCAACCGAAACCGAGCTGAAGGAAAAGAAGGCTCGCGTTGAGGATGCCATGCACGCCACCCGCGCAGCCGTCGAGGAAGGCATCGTTCCCGGCGGAGGCACGGCGCTGCTGCGCTGCATCACGGCCATCGAGAAGCTCAAGCTGCAGGATGACGAAGCGGTTGGAGTCGGCATCGTGAAGCGCGCTCTCGAGGAACCAGCCCGCCAGATTGCACACAACGCCGGAGCTGAAGGCGCTGTGGTGATCGGCAAAGTCCGCGAGTCGAAGGAAGAGAACTACGGTTTCAACGCGGAAACCGGCGAGTACGGCGACATGGTGAAAATGGGCGTAATCGACCCAGCCAAGGTGACCCGTCTCGCGCTGCAGAACGCGGCTTCGATTGCCGGCCTGATGCTCACGACGGAAGCGCTCGTCGCCGAGCTGAAGGAAGACGATAAGAAGTCGGCTGCGGCCGGCGGTGGCCAAGGCGGCCCCGGCGGCATGGGCGGCATGTACTAAGACACGGCAACAATTGAAGTGCAGTAAGGGCGTCTGGGAAACCGGGCGCCTTTTTTGTTTTTGGGGAACGGCGCGAAACGAGAGAGCGCCGTCATGCAATCGCAGTCGGCAGACCATTGCGATAGTATGGTTGGAGGTTGAAGTTTTCAGAGGAGAGTGCCATGAACTCCATTCGGCGTTTATTAATTTTGGCTTTATCGCTGGCGTTGCCGGTTATTGCCGTGGCCCAGGGGCTAGACACCGCGAAGATCGATCAGGTCCTCGATAGATCGGGCCAGAAAATCGGCGATGTGTACAAATTTGGATTTCCGAGAACGGATCTGCACGTCTCCGTTCACGGGCTGGCGATCAAGCCGGGACTCGCCCTCGGCACCTGGGCAGCGTTCATTGGAACTGACGACGACGCGATGGTTATGGGCGACATGGTGCTGCTCGAAGACGAGGTCAACCCGGTGATCGAGAAGCTTCGCTCGTCGGGATTTGATATCTCGGCGGTGCACAACCATCTCATCGAGGAAACGCCACGCGTGATGTACGTGCACTACATGGGCCACGGCGCGACCTCACAACTGGCAACTTCGTTGCGCGCCGCTCTGGCGGTTTCCAAAACGCCGCTCGAAAAACCGGCGGCGGCTGCCACCGAAGAAGCGGCTCCACCCGCATGGGTCAAGACCGTAGAGGACAGTGTTGGACGCAAGGGAACTCTGAAAGGCGGCGTGCTCTCCTACGGAGTGCCGCGCTCAGACTCCATCACGGTCAGCGGAAAAATCATTCCACCTGCGGCTGGCGCGGCCATCGCCATAAACTTTCAAGCAGCGGACGCCGGTAACGTGGCGACAACAGGAGACTTCGTGCTGACCGCGGGAGAGGTGAATCCCGTAATCACCGGGCTCCAGTCGCATCACATTCTGGTGACTGGCCTGCACAGCCACATGCTCACCGAACAACCGCGCCTGTTCTTCATGCATTTCTGGAGCGTAGGCAGCCCCGAATCGGTTGGCGCGGGGATCGCGGCGGCGTTAAAGCACGTTGCGACCAAATAATTCTCAAACGACCCGTTTGAGCACACACGCCCTGTTCGTTGACGCCCTGCTGCCGCGTCCGTAAGATGAAGCGTTCAGAAAGCGGATGCCGCTGAGTGATCGACCAGACCATTTCACATTACCGCATCGTTGAAAAACTCGGTGGCGGCGGCATGGGCGTGGTCTACAAGGCGGAAGACACCGAGCTGGGCCGTTTCGTGGCGCTGAAATTCCTGCCCGATGAATTGTCCCGCGACCTGCAAACTCTGGAACGCTTTCGACGCGAAGCCCGCGCGGCGTCGGCGCTGAACCATCCGAACATCTGCAGACGACATCATGCAGATCGGCCGGCGCACTGATTTTACGTTCGATTCGTTGCGGTCCGATCCGCGCTATGCGGCCGTGGTTAAGAAAATTGGCTTCCCGCAATAACATCGCTGCTGTTCAATCGTCGGTTCTTCTCGACCCAGGACAATACGCCGGTGGGCGTGCAAGAGGCGGGCGTATGATTGAAGAGAGCTTCGCGCGGCAGCATCCGCGGCGCGAGAAAAAACGTAGAAAACGTAGAGGAACACGGGATTGCTCGACATGAGACTGACTGGAACCATTCTTATACTTGGCGCGATAGCCGGGATTTTCGGCCTGGCGATTTATAAACGGACGGCAGCCGAGGCGCCGCTGGTGCAGGACACGGCGACGCCGGGACCGCGCGTACCGGTTGTGGTGGAGCTGTTTACATCGGAGGGATGCTCCAGTTGCCCGCCGGCCGACCGCTTGTTGGCGCAACTGGAAAAGGAGCAGCCGGTCGGAAACGCCGACATTATCGCTCTGGAAGAGCATGTTGATTACTGGAATCAGGGCGGCTGGGTCGATCCATTTTCGTCGGACTCCGCTACCATCCGGCAATACGCCTATGGCGGGGCGCTGGGCAACGGAAACGCGTACACGCCGCAGATGGTGGTGGACGGCCAGAGCGAATTCGTCGGCAGCCGCGAAGGCAAGGCCAGGAGCGCGATTCAACAGGCAAGCAGCCGCAAAAAAACTGATGTGACGCTAACGGCTGAAGGCTCCGGGAAAAATGGGGAGCCTACGGTGCACATCAAGGTAGGTGCGCTGCAGAATGCCACGGGCGGCGACGCGCCGGAAGTCTGGATGGCCATCACCGAAACGGGATTGCACTCAAGCGTAAAGGGCGGAGAAAATGCCGGCGAAGAGTTGCGTCACGCTGCGGTGGTCCGTAAACTGCAGAAACTCGGGGCCGCTAAAAATTCCGGCGAGACTTCCTTTTCGGCCGAGCAGCCCTTGAAGCTGGATTCCGGCTGGAAACGCGTAAATACCCGCGTGGTGGTTTTCATTCAGGAAAGAAACAGCAAGAAGATTTTAGGTGCGGGCAGCGCAACTTTGCCAGGATGAGTCCCCTTGAGATGATGACTGCGTGGCTTGCTCGCTAGCTACCTAGGTTCGTGTGAAAGGTGAAACCTGATGGCGACTCATGTGAGCGGCGAATTTGACGTTAAGGTGACTCCGCAGAAACCTGACAACAAAGAAGCGGAAACCGCGGGCCTGGGCAGAATGTCTCTGGACAAACAATTTCACGGCGCCCTCGCGGCCACCAGCAAAGGCGAAATGTTGAGCTACATGACGGAAGTAAAAGGCTCGGGTGTATACGTGGCCATCGAACGCGTCACCGGAACACTCGACGGCCGGAGCGGCAGCTTTGTACTCCACCATCGCGGCGTGATGTCGCGCGGCGAGCCGCACCTAACAGTCACAGTCACGCCGGACTCCGGCACCGGCGAACTCGCCGGACTCTCCGGCGAAATGCAAATCAAAATCGAAAACGGCAAGCATTTCTACGATTTCGATTACACCCTGCCATCAAAATCCTGATCATTCGTAGCGCAGGGACACCAGCGGGTCGACGCGTGACGCGCGGCGCGCCGGCACGTAGGTTGCCAGCAGCGATACGGCGATGAGCAACACGGCGACCGACACGATAGAAATTGGATCCCACGGTTTCACGCCATAGAGAAAGCCGGCGATGAGGCGAGTCAGTGCGAGCGCTGCGCCGACTCCCAGACACACGCCAATAATCGCCAGCCACATACCCTGCATCACCACCATTTTGCGGACGTCATTGGGGCCGGCACCGAGCGCCATGCGAATGCCAATCTCCTGGGTGCGCTGCTCTACGGAGTACGACGTGAGACCGTAGATCCCGATGGCGGCCAGAAGCGCGCCGACGCCTGCAAAAATTGCCAGTAACGTCATATTGAAATCGCTGCGCGCAGTAGATTCTCCCCGCACCTGTTCCATGGAGCGGATGTGCGCGACGGGTAGCCCGCCACTGGCGGCGCGCAGCTCGCGCTGAATATCTTCGCTGAGTGAAAATGGCGCAATCTTGGTGCGCACCAGCAGGGTGAGCGGAACGATTTTATTGTTTAGCGCCATGACCCCGTCGTTCATTTGAGCCACCGGAACGTACATGATGGGGTCGGGATTTTCGCCCAGGCCCTGATTCCGCACGTCGCCGACGATGCCGATAATTTCGCGCGGCGGCTCGTCAAACTCCGGGCCGACGCCTTTGCCGATAGTGATGCGCTGGCCGACCGCGTCTCCCTTGGGCCAGAATTGTTTCGCCAATCCTTCATTGATGACCACCACGCGACCGGCGCCCGCATCGTCGCGATCGGTAAACAGCCGGCCGCGCAACAGCGGAATACGGAACACGTCGAAGTATCCCGGCGAAATGGTGCGCCATCCGGCGCCGGGCGTGTTGGCGGGATCAGTTGCCGGCCGCCCTTCAATCTCGAATGGCAGTCCAAAGCCTCCCTCGAGTGGAAGGCAACACGTGGTAGCAAACGACTCAGCCCCCGGCAACGCCTGGATGCGCCACTCAGCTTCGAGCACCAGTTGGCTGACGCCCGCGGTTTTTTCAAAACGCGCGCCGGTCATCGACATTTCCATGACCAGCACGTTATGCACATTAAAACCCGGATCGACCGAGCGCAGCATCCCAAACGTGCGGATCATCAATCCCGCGCCGACCAGAAGAACCACCGCCAAAGTCATCTCGACAATCACCAGTAGCGAGCGCGCCTTGTTGTGCCGCAGCCCGGTTCCAGACCGCGATCCACTTTCTTTCAGCGTGGCAGTCAGGTCGGTGCGCGAAGCGTTGAATGCCGGTATCAATCCAAACAAAATGCCGGTGAAAAAAGAAATGGCCAGCGTGAAAACCAGAACGCGCCAGTCGAGCACCGCCCCCGAGCCATGCTGGCCAATGCGCGGAATATTTCCGGGATTGAGAGACAGCAACGCGCGCACGCCGGCATAGCCGAGAACGAGACCAAGCGCTCCTCCCCCGAGCGACAGCAGAACGCTCTCCGTAAGCAACTGGCGAATGATTCGCCCTCGCCCCGCACCCATGGATGAGCGAATGGCAATTTCGCGCCGCCGAATAGTGGCGCGCGCCAGCAGCAGGTTGGCCACATTGGCGCACGCAATCAGCAGCACGAAGCTCACCGCGCCCAGCAGCACGAGCAACGCTTTTCGAACGTCGCCGACGACCGTATCGCGGAGCGGCTCGGCGGTGAAACCATCCTGCGGTCCCATCGAATTCGGAAACTTGCGCTTAAACTCCTCGGCGGCAAGCTTCATTTGCGACTTGGCCATTTCCAGAGTGACTCCTGGCTTCAGTCGCGCGGTAGCGCGCAAATAATGCGCCTGATCGGTGCTGTTGGGGTCAGCCTGCAGCGGCAAGTAAATGTCAATCGGAGGGTCGGCGGAAAAGTTCGGCCCCAGCACGCCGGTGACGACGTAGGATTCTCCGCTCAGCTCCAGCGTTTTTCCCAGCAAGCTGGGATCTCCGCCAAAGCGGTTGTGCCACAGGGCGTTGCTAAGCACCGCCAGCTTCAGCCCACGAGGGCGGTCCTCTTCATCAGAAAACGGCCGGCCCGCGGCGATGGGCGCGCCAAATACCCGGAAATAACTCGCTGACACACGGATACCCTTCAATTGCTCCGGCAGTCCGTTTCCAGTGAGGTTGATGCCCGGGCCCCCGACATCGTAGGCTGCGACGTCCGAGAAAACCTGGGTCTGCGCGCGCCAATTGTTATATTTCGGAATGGAAGTGATGTTGCCATTCCCCTGTGCGGAGCTAAGCTCGAGTTGCACCAGGCGATCCGGCTCGGGATACGCCAGCGGCTGCAAAAGCACAGTGTTGACCACGGTGAATATGGCGGTGTTGGCTCCTATGCCGAGAGCCAGCGCTAGAATTGCGGTGGCCGTAAAGCCCGGACTGCGACGCAATACGCGAAAGGCGTAACCGATATCGTGGGTGAAGTCTTCGATCAGGTTGCCGATTGGCATGGCACCTCGCCTTCTGTCCGCTTTCCTGAGAAACAGGGCCAGTTGGATAGACGCACGACGATAAAATAGGCATCGCTAACAAGCAACAATTTGCTGCGTGAACTGGCTCGGTTTGACGGGGTAGGACGTCACCGCGACCCAAAAGTTCAACGCGGAGTACGGCTTGCCTCTGGTTCATCCCGTCTGCTAATGTCTGTCTGCTTCAATAGCTTCGAAAGGCTTCCAGGGGAGCCTCCAACATGACCGGAGTTTTGCAGCGGCTACTGCCGCGTGAAGAGGGGTTTTACCACCTCTTCGTCAGGCAGGCGGACAATATTTTTGTGGGCGCCAAAGCCCTTGTGGAGATGCTTTCGCACTACACCGGCGTGCCGGAACAGGTGCAAAGCATCAAGGCCATCGAGCACAACGGCGACGACATCACCCACAGTATCCTCACCAAGCTCAATCAGACCTTCATCACCCCGTTTGACCGCGAAGATATTCACGAACTGTGCAGCCAGCTGGACGATGTGATCGACCTGATCGACGCGGCGGCCAGCCGGTTCGTGTTGTATCGCGTGGATACCGTGCGCGCCGGCACGATTGAGCTGGTCAAGGTTTTGGTGTCCACCACCGCAGAAGTGGCTGAGGCCGTGCGCGCGCTGGAAGTGCCCGAAAAGGCGCTGAAACACTGCATCGAGATCAACCGCTACGAAAATGAGAGCGACCGGTTGTGCCGCACGCTGATCGCGCAACTCTTTGATGAAGAGCGGGACCCGGTGCAGATCATCAAGTGGAAGGAAATCTTCGAAGTCATCGAAACCGCGGTGGATAAGTGCGAAGACGTTGCCAACGTGATCGAAGGCGTGATCCTCAAAAGCGCGTAAACTCCTGCCAATGCCGCCATCCGCAATGTGTATCGTTCACGTAAATCCGGGTTGCGCCCGTGGATAGCTTCAACCTTCTTCTGGCGGTCATCGGCCTCACCTTAGTTTTTGAATTTTCCAATGGCTGGCATGACGCGGCCAATTCCATCGCCACGGTAGTTTCAACGCGGGTGCTGACGCCGTTTCGAGCGGTGGCTTGGGCGGCGTTCTGGAATTTCGTGGCGGCATTTGTGTTCGGCACGGCGGTGGCGAAGACCATCGGCAAGGGCATGGTCCACATCGAGATGGTGGACGAAAAAGTGCTGCTCGCCGGACTGCTGGGGGCCATCACGTGGAATCTGATCACGCTGGTATTGGGATTGCCGACCAGCTCTTCACACGCGTTGATGGGCGGCTACGGCGGCGCTGCGGTCTCCAACGCCGGATTCGGCGCGCTGATTTTGAGCGGCTGGACGAAACCAGTGCTGTTTATTTTTCTGGCTCCCATCATCGGATTGATCGTGGGCGCGGCGGTGACGATTGCCACCAGTTGGATCGTGCGGAAACAGCGGCCGCGAAAAGTAGACAAATGGTTCCGCAGGTTGCAGCTCTTATCGGCAGCCGGCTACAGCCTGGGACACGGCACCAATGACGCGCAAAAAGGCATGGGCATCATAACCACCGCGCTGGTAGCCGGCGGGGCGCTAAGCACGTACGCGGTGCCCTACTGGGTAATTCTTTGCTGCCACCTGGCCATGGCCGGCGGTACCATGGCGGGAGGTTGGCGCATCATTAAGACCATGGGGCAGCGCATTACCAAGCTGACTCCATTCGGCGGATTTGCCGCGGAATCCGCGGGCGCGCTGACGCTGATCGGCACGGCGCATTTTGGCATTCCGGTGAGCACCACGCACACGATTACCGGGGCCATCGTGGGAGTGGGAGCCACGCGGCGGCTTTCGGCGGTGCGCTGGGGCGTTACGCGGCGGATTGTGATCGCCTGGATACTGACGATTCCCGGCGCCGCACTGGTGGGTGCCGCGGTATTTCACGGGCTTCGTCTGTGGCTGAAATAGCGGCGCGGCTGTTATTCAAACGGCACACAGTATTGCTGTAAAATAAGACTGAGCATGGCTGAAAGTAAATCACCGTTCACCACCGTGGAAGAAGCTGTCGAGGAAATTCGGCAGGGGCGCATGATTGTGCTCGTCGACGACGAGGACCGCGAAAACGAAGGCGACCTGACCATGGCGGCGGAGAAAATCTCCCCCGGAGCCATCAACTTCATGGCCAAGTACGGTCGCGGGTTGATTTGCGTGACGCTGACGGAGCAACGTTGCGACGAGCTGCATCTGCCGCTGATGTCGCCCATCAACACTTCGGTGCACGGTACGGCTTTTTGCGAAGCGATCGATGCGCGGCTGGGCGTGACCACCGGGATCAGCGCTGCGGACCGCGCCATCACCATACTTGCCGCCATCGATGAGAAAACCAGGCCGCAGGATCTGGCGCGGCCCGGGCACATGTTTCCGTTGCGCGCGCGCAACGGCGGCGTGCTGGTGCGCGCCGGGCAGACCGAAGCGTCGGTGGACTTGTCGCGCATCGCGGGGCTCAATCCATCGGGCGTAATCTGCGAAATCATGAACGAAGACGGCACCATGGCGCGCGTGCCGCAGCTGATGGAATTTTGCGCGCAGCACAACATCAAGATGTTGACGGTGGCGGACCTGATCCGTTACCGCATGCAGCACGAGCGTTACGTGCGGCGCGTGGCGGAAGCGGTGCTGCCTACGCGTTATGGCGATTTCAGGATGATTGCCTACGCCAGCGACGTGGACCACGACCAGCACATTGCGCTGGTGCGCGGCGAGCTGGAAGGCCCGGAGCCCGCGCTGGTGCGCGTGCATTCGCATTGCCTGACCGGAGATGTGTTTGGCTCGACGGCTTGCGATTGCGCAGAGTTGGTGGGACGCTCTCTGGCGGCCATCGCTAAAGAAGATCGCGGCGTGTTTTTGTATCTGCATCACACCGGGCGCGGCTTTTCCGTGGAGACTGCTGCGGAACCTGGGGCGTTGCCGCAAATACATTTTCACTCACGCGGGCAACTGGACCGCGAGCCGGCGCGTATGCGCATGGTGCAACACGAGAGCGGCATCGGTGCGCAAATCCTGATCGATTTGGGTCTGAAAGATATTCGCGTGCTGACTAATCACCCCAAGAAGGTTGTGGCGCTGGAAGGTTACGGGATTCGCATTGCCGAGCAGGTGCCGCTGCGCGTGGAATCCCCTGAAGTGACGCGACACGCCACTCACCAAACGCTGTAAATCTCCGTTTTTCTTGATTGCTGACTAAGGCTCTTCCGCTTCCGCGGCAGGCTCAGCAGGCGGAGCTGGCTTGAGTTTTGGCTTGGCCGCGGATTTGGCCGGAGCGCGCGTTTTTTGCGTGGAGCAATCGGAGCATTTGGCCGGGAGCGCCGGATTTGGGGATTTCGGCTTTCCTACCGTCAGATAAGGCCTCATTTTTTCCAGCCGCTTTGGGCCGATTCCACGAATAGCCATCAAGTCGTTCACACTTTTGAACGCTCCGTAGGACTTACGCATTTGCAGAATTTTCGTCGCGGTAGCCGGGCCGATTCCGGGAACCTGCTGCAGTTGGTCGGAGTTGGCGCCATTGATGTTAATCGGCGAAGTGGGTGGCTTTTTCTTGGCAAAAACGCCGGGCGCGGCGAACACGCAAAGCGCAAGGGGCAGGACGAGCAGGCGAGTCCACATGATGCGTTAGATACTACTTAATACTAGTAGTTAATGCAACAACACATAAAGTTATCTTCCTGGTAAAGCAAAATCCCCACGTGCAAAATCGGCACGTGGGGCACCCAGCCGGGTAAGGCAAGACGGAACTATTTCAGTGGCGCGCCCTGGGCGTCGTAGATTTCGACCTCGCCGAAAAGCCGCGCCTGCGATTCGATGTGGTTGCGATCGCCGACAACCACGATCTGCATGTTGGCGGAGTCAAAGTATTGCCGCGCGGTGTTGAGCAAATCCTCGGGCGTGAGCGCGCGAACCTTTTGGCGATACGTCTCCAGGTAATCGTCGGGCAATTCGTTCAGCGCCACGGTGGCCAACTGGCCGAGCAAGCCTTCCTGGGTGGCCAATCCCATGGAGAAAACGCCGCTCAAATAATTCTGCGCGTCAGCCAATTCCGCTACCGGAACGGGCAACGAGCGCAATTTGTCCATCTCGTAAAACATTTCCGTGATGGACGCGGCGACCACGTCGTTGCGCACCGCGGCGGAAACGGAAAAATATCCGTGCTGGCGCAACGGATGCACGCCGCTGCGCGGGCTGTAAGTGTAGCCTTTGTCTTCGCGAATATTCATCACCAGCCGCGAATTGAACGCGCCTCCGTAAAGACTGTTGGTTAAACCAAGCTTGACCCAGTCCGGATGCGTTCGCGTGATAGCCGCACAGCCCATGACGATTTGCGATTGCACCGCGCCGGGCACGTGCACGAGGTAAACGCGACGCCCGCGCGGGTGCGGCGGAGCGGAGGCCGTTTTCGCTTCCGGCTTCTTCCCAGTCCAGGCGCCAAAAACGCTTTCGGCGGTTTTGAGCATGGCCTGCGAATCGAAATCTCCCACCAGCAGCAGCAAGGCGTTTTGCGGGGTGTAAAAGTCGCGGTACACGGCAATCAAATCGTCGCGCGTGTAGGCGGCGACTTGCGCTTCGCTGGCGGAAACCTGGCCATACGGGTGCGCGCCAAACAAAACTTTGCGCAGGCGTTCGCTCGCCAGGAATCCCGGCGAAGTGCGTTCCAGCTTTACTTCTTCGAGTTTCTGTCGGCGTTCGCGTTCGAATTCCGGCGCAGGGAAACTTGCGTCGCGCGCCAACTCGTTGACGATGCCGAGAAGTTGCTCGGAAAATTCCGAAAGCCCGGCGAAGGCGATGGCGCTGGTGTCTTGCCCGGCGCTGGAAGACAAATCCGCGCCGATACGCCGCAAATCTTCTTCAATCTGACGGCTGGCCCGCTTTGCAGTGCCGGTACGAACCACCGTGGCGGTCATTTCCGCGAGGCCGGGGCCCTTGTCAATGGACGCGGCGTTGCCGGAGCGAAAGAAAAGTTCACCGTGGAATTTGGGAATGGAGTGGGCTTCGGCCAGAACCACTTCAAGGCCATTGGAAAGCCGCGCCTTGGTTTGCTTCGGCCAGGTCACCGCGCGTTCAGGCGATAACGCGGGTACGCCAACGGCAACTTTTTCTTCCAGCGGAGCGGGCCGCGTAGTCATCACGCCGCCTCCTGCGCGGCCGGCTTCACGGGATTGCGGAACACGATGGCGCGCTGATCGTCGCGCAAATATTTTTTGGCCGCGCCCAGCACCTCTTCGCGGGTGACGGCCAGGAAGCCGTCGAGAATGGTATTCACCAGTTGCGGCTCTCCATCGAACAGCGTGAAACATGCCAGCAGGTGCATCAAGCCGTAGCGCGGCATGTAGCCGCCACGGCCGCCTTCGAGCGTGGAATAATAATCGGAGCGCCATTTCACTTTTAGCTGCTCCAATTCGTCCTGGCTGATTCCCTTTTCCTGGATTTCCCGGATGACTGCGTCGAATGCCGCAAGCGTCGCTTCGTTGGAAAACTCCGGCTTGTGCAGAATGCGCGTTACCATTTTGGTGGGGCCGTTGTAGCCGAAAATATCGTCGATGCCGCCGTCAGCCTCCACGGCAATCTGTTTTTCCAGCACGAGTTCGCGATGCAGGCGCCCGGCGCGGCCGCCGTGCAGCGCCATATCCAGCAGCGTCATGGCGCACCAATCGCGCGTGCGCCGGGGCGGCACCGGATAACCGATGGCCATAGCGGGAAGCGTGCCGAATTTTTCTTCCACTTCGCCGCGACGCTCTTCTTTTTGTTCCGGTTCGCTGGGGTCCGCGAAGGGCGGCGGCGGCCCGGCGGGAATATCGCCAAAATATTTTTTGGCCAGCGCGATCCCTTCGCCGGGTTTGACGTCGCCCAGAATCAGCAAAACCGCGTTATTAGGCACGTAATAGGTTTTGAAAAACGATTGCACATCGGCAAGGCTGGCGGCGTCCAGATCGGCGAAATCGCCGTAAAAATTGTGCGAATTCGCCCAGTTACGAAAGGCCACCGGCGGCAAATCGAGCCATGGAAATCCGCCATACGGCTGGTTCATGACGTTGACGCGCACTTCCTCTTTCACCACGTCGCGCTGGTTGCGAAGATTTTCGTCGTCCACTTTCAGAGCGCGCATGCGGTCGGCTTCCAGCCACAGAACGCGTTCCAGCGCGTTGGAGGGAACGGCTTCGTAATAATTGGTGACGTCGTAATGCGTGGAACCGTTGAGCAGCCCGCCACTGGAGTTGATGAGCTTGATGTGCTGCATTTTGGGCGCGTTGGCGGAGCCCTGAAACATCATGTGTTCGAACAGGTGCGCAAAACCGCTGCGGCCCTGGGGCTCCAGACGAAATCCGATTTTGTAGTACACGCCGACAGTAACCACCGGCGCAATGGAATCCGGCGCGATCACCACTCTCAATCCATTCGGCAACGTAGCGTTTTCGATTACAATTTGCGGCTGCTTCAACCTTTTCCCCCTCTGAAATGAGCGTTCACGTGCCGGGCTCCGGACGCGGGCGACAGCACCACCGTGGCCAAATCGTTCAGCGCCCCGTAGGCCCTGGCAAATTCACCGGGAAGACGCCGCATGGCGGCAAGATGAGCGGCCACTACCCCATGATCGCCGCGAGCCAACGGTCCGGTCCACGCGGCGCGCGGGCCTAGGCGTTCGAAATTTTCAAGCACCTGGCGCGTCAACTGCACGAGCGCTCGCACTGCTTCACTGCGTTTCATGCCGGTAAACATCAACAGGCGCGTGGCCGTTTCTTCTATTGCCAAAACGTGTCCAGCAGCGAAGGCAGCGGCGGCGTGATACAGCGCTTTGCTGCCGCCGGCGATTTGCACCGGAAAGGCGCTCAAGGCGCGGGCGATTTGACGCGCCAGGCGAACCGCCGCTGCATCGCCTTCGATGGCAAACACTTTTCCTTCGAGCGGTGGAATGGCCACGCCGCTGAACGATTGCAACGGATGCATGGAGCCGACCGCTGCACCGCATTTCCGTACCACCCGGAGGGCGCTGGAGCTCAACGCGCCGCTGGTGTGCAACACCACTTTGCCGCGGAGTTCTTCCGCGCCGATACGCGCGAGTTCTTTGGCGACCCCGACAATCGCGTCATCCGGCGTACAAATCAGGATCAGCTTCGATGCCAGGACGTCGCGCGAAACTGCCGCTCGCGCTCTTCCCGCGCCAATGTAGCGAACCGCTTTGCGCGCCGACGCTTCGCTTTGCGCAACGACAGCGCCAATCGTCCAACCCAATCCGTGCAAACGCTTGCCCAGCGCGCGCCCGACGCGTCCCGCACCTATGATCGTCAGAGCGCCGCGCATGTCATGCTAGGATAACCCGAGGGCCGCTCCCGACACCAATCCATGCATTCGTTTGCGCTCGTAATTTCTGGAAGCATCGCTCTTTTCTGGATTTTCGTCAGCTTGCGCGCAGCCTACGGTTCCCTAAAACTCCCCTGGCTTAAAGACTTCGATATTTCACCAGAGCAGGTTAAACCGCGAATCTCGCTGCTATTTGCCGCGCGTGATGAAGAAGAGAAACTTCCCGCCGCGCTGGCTACACTTGCCGAATTGGATTATCCCGAATTGGAAATTATCGGGGTGGATGACCGTTCCACAGACGCTACTGGACGGATCCTTGATGAGTTTGCATCGACCCATCCGCGGTTTCGGGTTATTCATATAACCGAACTTCCGCATGGCTGGCTGGGCAAACCTCATGCGCTGCAGAAAGCGTATGAAGCGTCGAGTGGCGAGTGGCTGTTATTCACGGATGCAGATGTGCGTTTTAAGCGGGATGTGCCGCGGCGTGCCATGGCGCTGGTGACAAATCGCAAGCTGGATCACTTGTCGCTGTACGGCGACGTGGAAATGGTGGGCTTCTGGGAGACGGTGTTGCTCACATTTTTTGGCATGACATTTCTTATGGCGACTAATCCGAGAGGGGTTGTCAATCCCAAATCAAAAACGTATGTGGGAGTGGGCGCTTTCCAGATGCTTAAGCGCTCGGCATACGAGGCAAGCGGCACGCATAAGCGCCTGGCGATGGAAGTGGTTGACGACATGAGACTGGGAAAAATTGTGAAACAGGCTGGATTCCGCTCCGGTGTGGGAATCGCGCAGGATTCTGTGATCGTGCGCTGGCAAAGTGGATTGCGGAATCTGCTTAACGGGGTGACCAAGAACTTTTTTGCGGGAGCGGGCTTCAGTGTTCCGCGAGTGATTGTCGCCATCGCAGGACTGCTGCTGACGAATTTCCTGCCCTTTGCCGGCATTGCGTTTGGTCACGGCTGGGTAAGGATCTTGTCGGCAATCGCAGCAGTGATGGCCCTGTCCATGCACGCGGGAGTGGACATCGTGCAACGCGTTTCGCCTCTGTATTGCTTCACCTTGCCGATGGGAGCGGTTTTTTTCAGCTACATGCTGCTGCGCTCCACCATTGTGACGCTCAGGCAAGGTGGCATCGTCTGGCGCGACACGTTTTACTCGCTCGACGAGCTGAAGCGCGGCGCAGTTTAGCGGCCGGCACGCGACGGCAAAAACTGCCTTTCAACCGGCTGGTTCAGCGGGAGCGGGCTGTTCAATCGAAATCAATCCCGCGAGATCTTTCTGCCGCAGGCCGCGGATGCGGTCGCGCAACTGGGCGGCCTTTTCGAACTCAAATTTCTTTGCCGCCTCGCGCATCTGCACTTCCAGTTGCCGCAACACTTCGGCCAACTGGTCGCCGGTCTTGATGTTTGCGGCGGCGGCGTCTAGCACTTCATCGTCGAGCGGGATGGAAACGTAGTCGGCTTCCACGATGCGCGCCAGGTCCATATCCACGGATTTGATAATGGACATGGGAGTGATGTTGTTTTCAGTGTTGTATGCCACTTGTTTTTCGCGGCGGCGGTTGGTTTCGCTGATGGCCTGCTCCATCGAGACGGTTCGGCGGTCGGCATACAAGATCGCGCGGCCTTCGATGTGGCGCGCGCAGCGCCCGATGGTTTGAATCAGCGAAGTGGCGCTGCGCAGATAGCCTTCCTTGTCAGCATCCAGAATAGCGACCAGCGACACTTCCGGCAGGTCCAGCCCTTCGCGCAAAAGATTGATGCCGATGAGCACGTCGAATTCGCCGCGGCGTAAATCGCGCAGAATGCGAATGCGGTCGAGAGTTTCGACTTCGGCGTGGAGATAACGGCAGCGCACGCCAATTTCGGCGAAATATTCGGAGAGGTCCTCAGCCATGCGCTTGGTGAGCGTGGTAACCAGCACGCGCTCGTTGCGTTCCGCGCGAACGCGAATTTCTTCCAGCAGGTCATCGACCTGGCCCTTCACCGGGCGCACTTCGATCTGCGGATCGACGAGCCCGGTAGGCCGGATCACCTGTTCGACGACCACGCCGCCGCATTTGGTGAGCTCGTACGGGCCGGGCGTGGCGGAAACATAAACAACCTGGTTGAGGCGGTGCTCGAACTCTTCAAACGTGAGGGGGCGATTGTCGAGCGCGCTGGGCATGCGGAATCCGTAGTCCACCAACGTCTGCTTGCGCGCGCGATCGCCGTTAAACATGCCGCGGACCTGACCAACGGTCTGGTGCGATTCGTCGATGAACATCAGGAAATCCTGCGGAACGTAGTCGAGCAGGGTTGGCGGAGCTTCGCCGGGCAAACGGCCGCTTAAGTGGCGGGAATAATTTTCAATGCCGTGGCAATAGCCGACGGTACGCATCATTTCGATATCGAAAAGCGTGCGCTGCGTGACGCGCTGGGCCTCCACGAATTTTCCCTGCTTCTCCAGCTCTTTTTTCCACCACTCCAACTCGGCGTAGATACTTTGGATGGCACGTTCTTTCTGATCCTGCGGTACGACGTAGTGCGTCTTCGGGTAGATCGACGCGCGCGCCAAATCTTCCTGACCGGTACGCACTTCGCCGGTCAAGGGGTCGATTTGCCGCAGCGCTTCAACCTGCTGACCCCACATTTCGATGCGGTAACCCTGGTCCTGATACGGTGGATAAATCTCGATGGTGTCGCCGCGTACACGAAACGTGCCGCGGCGTAAATCTTCCGATCGTTCGTACTGAATGTCGACGAAGCGGTGCAACATAGCCTCGCGCGAAATCTGCTGGCCTTTTTCGAGCATGACGATCTGGCCGTAATAGGCTTCCGGAGCGCCGATACCATAAATGCAGGAAACCGAAGCGACCACAATCACGTCGGTTCGTTCGAACAAAGAACGCGTGGCGCTCATGCGCAGCTTATCCAGCTCGTCGTTGATGGTGGCTTCCTTGTCGATATAAATGTCCGCGGAGGGAACGTAGGCCTCGGGCTGGTAGAAATCGTAATAGCTGACGAAGTATTCGACCGCGTTTTCGGGGAAAAAACTTTTGAACTCATGATAAAGCTGAGCCGCCAGAGTTTTGTTGTGAGCCAGAACGAGCGCGGGCCGGTTCGCGGCTTCGATCAGCTTGGCCATGGTGAATGTTTTGCCGGAGCCGGTGACACCCAGCAGCACCTGCTCTTTATCGCCGGCTTCCAGGCCGCGAAATAGCTGATCGATAGCTTCGGGCTGATCGCCGCGGGGCTGATAGCTGCTGTGTAGTTTGAACTTCATGACCGTATTCCTTGGCTCAGGCGAAATTAAGCGGCGATCACCCGGTGCTTATCGCATATTTTTGCAGCGACTGCCGAATCCTTCATTATACGCGCTCGCGCAAATCTTTTCAGCGAGCGGCATCAGGGCATCTGATTGCAATCGCGAAATATTCAGGGCGTGGTGGGCGCCGCATCCGCGAGCAGCACAATTTCGGTGTGCCGGACGGCGTTCACGTTGTAGTGCACCTGATTCGACCC
Source organism: Candidatus Acidiferrales bacterium (assembly GCA_038238965.1). GTDB lineage: Bacteria > Acidobacteriota > Terriglobia > Acidiferrales > UBA7541 > Acidiferrum. The sequence continues at coordinate 19,121 of JBBSFG010000006.1, forward strand.
ATCGGCTTTGGCGATCACCACGTCCATGAACTGCCGGGCATCTTCCGTGACGCGGGTTACCACGCCCGTCTGGAGAGAAATATACGTGATGGTTTCGTTGGCGCCGCTGGCGGTGCCAGTGGTGCGAAGGTCGTGCAGCCTGAAATCGCCGGGGGTCGTGTCTTTGGGGGACGATTTCTGTTTCAGAACGGCATGAGTCAACACTACAGCGCAGCGTTCGGACGGAGAATTCGCGGGAGCCGCCGCGCCCTGTCCGGATAGCTGCACGGGCGCACACGGCTCGTCCCGAACGTAGGTGGCACTCTTCTCCCACTCCAGCCGCACAATTGGCGACGGCGATTCCTCTTTCTCGGTGGACTTCCAGGTTTGCCCGCGCTTCACGCCCTCGCGCGGAAAAATTCCCGCGATGGCGAATTGCCGCAGCCACTCCTGCCAGGCCAGGCGCTGTTCCGGGAAGAGGGCGTCGAGGCCGGTGACCGCATCGGCGCGACCATCGGGAAGAATGGTGAATTCCACGGGTTTTCCCGCGGTGGTGGGCGTGCCAGTGACAGGCGTTTGTTTTTCCTCCTGGCGCTCCGGCGACAATCCGGAATCCACGCTTTCGAATTGGGAACGCGCGTGGATGGCGGCGCGGCCGTTTTGCGGGCGGACATCCACAATTTCCACACGCAAAAGCCAGCGTGCGCCGGCTTGGTCATTTTCCGGGCCCGATGGAGTGACCACCCGGCTTTCCGTCTTCACATTTTTCTGCGTGCGATATTCGATCAGATAAGTGAGCGTCTGCCCGGCGTGCAATCTGGGAAAAAGCGACTGGCGCGCGGTTGCGGCCGCGAGTGCAGGCTTGAAATTCAAGCCTGCAGCAACCAGCGCGAAAACCGCCGCGACAGCTACAACCGGCCGCACCAATCTGGTTCCTGCTTGCGATGTTGGCGTTTTCATTCCGTCGCGCATTAAAATTAAAAATTAATCGGCAGGCTGACGCGGGGCGATCCTGGCGCGGGTGACCCGCGGCCTTTCCAGCGGCCCGACGATCTTCAGCACTTGCCCTTCGAGGGCGCCGGTATTACGAACCGGGCGTCTAGTCTCCACCGAAAGATTTGCGTCTCGGCTAAAGCTGACCGTGCCATCAATCAAAGTAACCTGTGCGCCACCGTCGAGCCGCACATCAACGAGCGCCACAGTGCGATTCGCGATGCTGAAGTCTCCATCGCCGGCAGGCCAGCGCGAAACGCCGGCATGCGCTTCGCCATCCGCGACGCTGGCATTCATATCCCAGCCGCGAAATTCCAGGTTGGTAACGTGCACATCGCCGGTCCCGCTTAATTTCTGCAGCAGCTCATCGCGGCCCACGCCGGTAGTCTTCAACCGCAAAGTTCCCGAAGCCACACCGCCCAGCCGGCTCAACACCGACGGCGCGACAGGCAGTTGCGCCAAATCCACGCCGGTCAGCCTCGCTTCCACGTCGTATCGCGGACGTGGCAGGAACGTCGCTGCCATGCGGGCGCGCACGATGCCGCCGGCCCACTGCGTTTGCCCGTCCGCAATGTTTAACTGCAAATCGTGCAGTGCGCCCTGCAATCGCACGTGCTGCAGCTTTAGTTTTTCGATTGTGAATTCGTCCACCCGCAATTCGCCGGCAACATTCAAGGTGCGTACCAGCTCACTACCCGAGGCGGCTTTCGCTTTGCCGCCCAGCAGCGACGGCAATAGTCTCTCCAGCCATCCCGGGCGCGATCGCGGGCCCACCCAGCGGTCGAGTTCGCCGGCGTCAAGGTGATCGGCATTGAGGATGGCTAGCCAAGCGCCGTCGCGAAGCGGGCTCGCGGGATCATCTTCCAGAATATTGCCTGACCACGTCGCGCCAAATCCGTCGGCACGGAAAATTTGCGCCCGCTTGCGCCCGTTGACCCAGACAAGCCGCGCCTGTTGCAACAAGACCGGCTGGTTCAGCCCGGCAGCCGCCAGTTTCGCGCCACTCACGTCAATCTCGCCATTCCAATTGCTGCGCGAAGATGACGGCCATTCGCGGCGCAGGTTGGCGCGGGCCGGGCCGGTCAGATCCCAGCCGCGATTCATCGTGTAGCCAAACGCAGCGGCCACGTCCAAGACGACTTTTACATCGGCGACCTGGCCTTGAACATCCAACTCACCGGCGTGCTCCGCAAAATTGTGGATCAGACCCACACCGACATCGTCGGGGTTTTTCTCCGGACCGCGGTTCCCGGTAGTCGTCCCATTGCGAGCAAAACGGCCGCCGGCAACAGCGGCGTGCGAAATGGAAAGACGAATCGGATTCACCACCAGCGTGGATTGATCCAGAACGGCACGGCCGGGTCCCACGGCCACGGCATTATCCATTCCGCGAATGTTGACTCGTCCTCCCAAGGTGGACAAATCCATGGCTTCTAATTTGAGCGGCCAGCCCTGCAGCGCCAGCGAACCGCTGAAAAATTCGTCCGCGGTAATTCCATCCGCCACAACGGGACGAAAAGCCCGATACCAGGCGAGCACATCACCCGCCTGGATTCCGACCGAATCCAGGTTGACGCGCAGGAACGGAGTTGAAGCGCTGCGAATTTCAGCGGTCGCGTGAATGTTGGATACCGGCGATTCCACCACCACATTTTCCGCGGAGAGCTTTCCGAGCGCGACGTTCCAGCGGCCCTGCACTGTGGCGGTAAGGCCGGGATTGTCGTCGCGCTCGCTCAAGTCCCAGCGATGAATTCGCGCGGCCGAAGCTTTCAGCGCAAATGACCAGTCGCCGGCCACAAAAGAATCGCCGGGGATCGCCGTGTTGGCGTCCACCGCCACGGCGCCGGAGGCAGGCGCGCCGCTTTTGGCACCGCCTTCCAGCGCAAACGTTCCGCGCACGCCATAATCTTTTCCGCGCAGCAGACGGAATAAATCGGCCAGCGATACGCTATCCCAGCGCACCGTGAAAGAAGCCGGTTGCAGGCGCGCGGAGGTGCCGGCGATGTCTCCCCGCACGCGCATGGTTCCCGTGGATTGCAGCGTGACGCCACTGCGCCATGGCTGCGCTTCCATCGTCAATTTCCAGCGTCCGGGCGAAACCTGCTCGACGCTTCCATTCACCTGCGTCAGGGCAAAAGGTTCCTTGACTTCGCCGCCCTTGAAGTCAATTCGCCCGTCGTCAAATTCGATTTTTTCCAGGCGGTTGGCGATGGCCGGCGCGCGATCCGGTCCATAGACGGGCGCGTGAGCGTCTTGTTCCGCAACATGTTTGGCAGGAGGCAACCAGTCTTCCAAATTCCAGCGGCCTTGCTGATTCCTGACCAACGTGAGGCTGGGCTGGCTGAGCGACAGGGTGCCAAGTTCAAAGCGCCCGCGGAAAATACCCGTCCACCGCAGGCTGGCCGCCAAATGCTCGGCGCGCAAGAAATATTCGTAACCAAACGCGGGATCTTCGCTGACGGTAACGCCGCTGGCGTAGACGCGAGGAGTCGGCAGCATTTCGATGTTGAAGTGCTTGACCTGCACGGGGCGGCCAAAAGCCTTTTCCAGACGCGCGCTCAGGTAATTGTGCAACCTGTGGGTGCGCACCAAAACAGATGCGGCGATCTGTGCGGCTGCGACCAAGGCCGCCGCCAGTAACACCACTTTCCACCATTTGCGCAGAGGGTTCATCCAGCTCGGAAGTCTGGCAGACTGAAGCAAAAATGTGTAGGGCCGCGCTCAATGCACGGTATGCAACATACGCTTCCAGCGCGTGCGGGCCGGCAGGTGGACGAGCGTGTCGAAAATTCCCCCCAGCCGCCGCAGAAAAGTGCTGTCACGGGTGTAGTCCGCGCTGGTGGCATCGACCGACCAATAAATCAAAAATGGACGGCCCATGATGGCGTCGCGATCAACGAAACCCCAGTAACGGCTGTCCTGGCTATGATCGCGATTGTCGCCCATGGCGAAATACTTGCCGGGCGGCACCACCAGCTCGTCGGCTTGCACATATTTGCGCAGCTCCGGCCGCCATTCGTCGATTACATTTATGGGAATCATCTGATCGCGCGACGGCGGAAACGAATAGTTGAACGGATCGTATGGCACGGAAGGATCGTGCAGCACGTAGGGTTCGTTCAGCGCCTGGCCGTTGACATACACGGCTTGGTCGACCACCTTGAGGTGATCGCCGGGCAAACCAATGACACGTTTCACGTAGTGCGGGTGGTCGAGAAATGGGTATTTGAAAACGATGATGTCGCCGCGCTTCAGCGCGCGGTAAGGCAGAAGCTTTTCATACCACGCGCCGTGTCCGCCAAAGATGAACTTGTTGACCAACAGGTGGTCGCCGATCATCAAGGTGTCTTCCATGGAAGCGGAGGGAATCTTAAACGCCTGCACCACAAAACTGGTGCCAAACAGAGCCAGAACCACGGTGACGAGCAGGGATTCGAGGTACTCCGAGAAGGTGGTTTGCTCACGATGGGGCGGAGCGCTCCGCCGCTCCACTGGGGCTGCGTTCTCATCCGACAGAAGGTCTGTTCCCGAAGCTGTGCCGTCCGTCATCGCTCTCTCGTTTCCTGGCAACCTTCGTGAACCAAGTCTATGTGTTCTTCCCGCGTAAACCTGAACTACTCCGCAGTTTCCAGTTGGGCCAGCGCCTTGCGTGCGGCGCGCTGCTCCGCCTCTTTTTTTGTGCTGCCCGGGGCACTGGCCAGGCACGCGCCGTTCACCCACACTTCAATTTCAAACGTTTTCTGATGGTCGGGGCCGCTTTCCCTCGCCACGCGATAGTCCGCGGGAGTTTGCCCGCGCGCCTGTAGCAATTCCTGAAGCGCGGATTTGCGGTCGGACTCGTCCATGCGCTCGTTTCCATCGTCCAGCACCTGTTCGAACAGCGTGCGGCGAAGGACCTCGCGAGCGGCGGGCAGGCCGCCATCAAGATAGACGGCTGCCAGCACCGCTTCGAACGCGTCGGCCAGCAAGGTTTGCTTGTTCCGTCCGCCGGTTTTTTCTTCGCCGCGGCCAAGTCGCAGGTGATCGCCAAGCTGCAGCCGTCGCGCGGCGATTTGCAGCGAATGGGCGTTTACCAGCCGCGCTCGGCTTTTCGAAAGTTGGCCTTCGCTCCAGTCCGGAAAGGCATTCAGCAGATATTCGCTGGTGAGCAGTTCGAGTACCGCGTCGCCCAGAAATTCCAGCCGCTCGTTGTTCGCGGCCGCCCCCGAAAGTCCACCTGATTTCAAGGAAGAGGGATCATTCTGGCTAGCGCGCAATTCCGGCACAGCCGAGCTGTGCGTAAGGGCGTGTTCGAGCAGCTCAGGCCGCGAAAATTTAAGGCCCAGCCGCTCTTCCAACTGGGCATCGTCAGCAGGGCTCATGTCGCGCGTGGTTATCCCCGGGTACCCCGGGCGTTCAACGCCGCAGCCGGGCCGGTCAGCTTACTTTGGTGCGCTGAGTTGCGTGGCAGCAAGTTTTTTGGACTCCTCCGCAGACTTCTTGCAGGTGTCCTGCATAGGACTCGTCGCCAGGGCGCACTTGTTATAGGCCGCGATGGCATCGTCGAAATGGGAAGTCTTGGCGTTGGCCAATCCCAGGAGGTAAAAGTTTACCGGGTCGGGATTGGGGTCGATGGTGACGGCCTGGTTGAGTTCCGGAATGGCTTCCTTGAATTGGTTCCGGCGTACGTACACCAGCCCCAAACCGCCATGGGCCATCGCCAACGTTTGATTTTTAACCGACGAAAAGGATTCGTCGGTCACGTTCTCGGGCTTCGGGTAGGTGGGCGTCAGCTCGATAGCCTTGCGCGAACACTGCTCCGCCTTGGCCAGGACTTTGGATGGGTCGGGTGTTTGCGCATTCATGGCGCGTGGCAGAGCTTGACCCACGATGGCAAGAATTTGAATGTCGTTGGGATTGATAGCCAACTCCTTGTCCGCGGCCACTTCCATTTTCGGCACGTTGCCCGCCCGCAGATAATCCATGGTCAGCACACTATAGACGTTTGAGCGGTACCGGCTGGTTGGATACTTTTGCGCAAACGCTTCGCCCAGTTCAATCTGCTTGGCCTGGTCGGTGGAAGAGTCCGCTACCGCTTTGAATGCGGCGTCCTCTTCCGGATTCGCCGCCGGTGCGCTCGGGTTGTCCAGGGTGATGGAGTTAGCGGGCGGAGGGTTCTTCTTGTCGGAAGATGCTGCAGGCGGCGGATTCTGGGTATTGCTTGCCGGAGGAGTTTGGGCTGCGACCCATGCTGCGGCAGTAAGCATTGTTCCCGCCAGGATACCCGCTCTGAACCACGTGTTGAACTGAACCGTCATATATTTCTCCTGTTGAATTTACCGCCGGTGTGCGGGCCCACACCCGATGGTGTGCTGCATAAAAAAATCTCTGGGCTGGAACTCAAGGCCGTTCCGTGCCCTTTTCCCGCGCGGTTTCCGCCAAGCCCCTTTGCGCCGCCTGGCGGGCCTGTTCTGGTCCGCCGGTTACCGTCAGGGCCGCCTGATATTCCGCCTGGGCTTCTCGCGCGTGTCCTTCGTCATCATAAATCCGCCCGAGATAAATATGCGACCATGCCAGAACCAGGGGGTCGGCGGTGGCAGCATGCTCTCCATTGATTAGACGTCCAAACACCTCTTTGGCGCGCACGCCATCGTGATCCAGCAGCGCTACCAGTCCCAATCCGTACCACGCTCGCGGCTGGTCCGGATATTTCGCCACTACTCTTTGAAACGATTTTTCCGCGGCTCGCGGATTTTTCTCCGCGATGCGCCGCTCTCCTTCGGTTAGCGCCGCGATGGCTTCCGGATCGTTGGGTATGGTGCTGGGCAAGGCCGCGCGGCGCCGGGCGACCTCTTCGTCAGCCACGCCGGGTTTGCGCTGGGAATCCGCCGCAGCAAATTGCAGGGTGCCAACACGCTTTAACTCCGCGGTAACGTCGACGGCGCGTACCAGGTCAGGGAAAAACAGGGCCATGGAAGGCTCTGAAGCTTCGAACTTTTGGAGCGCACCGAAAAGGGGACGCACCATCACATAGCCGTCGGCATCGTCGCGCTCCAGCGCCGCGTCACGCTCTCCAGGCGACATTTTCTTGAGTTTCAGCTCCACCGCTCGAACGGTGCACTCCGCGACGAAAGCCGGGAAATCGTCTTTCAAATCCGGCGAGAGCCGCGGCGCGGCGGCGGCTTTTTCAAACAGCGGCCGTTTGACAGCCACCACGTGAGAAAAGCGCATCGGCAGGGGATCCAGCAGGAAGTGCAGGTAAGCATGCCGCACCACGTCCGCGGGAACGTCATCAGCGCCGCTCAGCACAATGGCGTAGTGCTCTCCGAAATTTCGAACGTTGGTGATACGTCCCACCAGCGGCTCGACAATGATGGTGAACGTGCTGGGGTCGGATTGCCGGTCCATCGAGCGCAAATATCCGGTAGTGACGAAAACGATCTGCGATACCGCTTCGTGCATGCGCTCGATCTCGTGATTGTAGGCCGGCTGCATCTGGCGCCACAGCTGTCCGATTCCCTGCTCCTGATAATATTTGGCAAGCAGTTCGCTGAATCCCTCGAGCGCCAGCACTTCGGGCGGAAGGTCTTCGCGACGCATGGTGGGCTTGAAATCGGGCGCGGGCCCGGCGACCAGCCCGAACCATAAATAGCGCGAAAGCGTTTCTTCCGGGTCGGCCGAAGAATGCTCTTTATAGAAAGTGCGCACCGCGTCGACCGCGGGGCCTTCCTGGCGCTGCATGCGGTCGCGAAGCTGGGCGCGCAGCGGGCGCCAGTTTTCGGCGCTTATATCGGATTCAAATCCCGAGGCGAGCAGCGCGCACATGGTGGTAAACATGGGCTGGCTGGCATCCACGGTAATGCTGGTGGCCGGCGCTAATTCGCGTTGCGGCCGTGCTGCCGGAGGAGGAGGGAGAGCCGTGCCCGGGTTTTGCGCGCGGGCTGCGGCGCCCATACTGAACGAAAGCAGCGCAAGCACGGCCACCAGTGCAACTCTTGCCAGAAAATTCAGCGCGCGCACCGTCCGGCGCAATTGTTGGCTTCCCGGATGACCAAGATCACAGGCCACGCTTTCGTTCCTCAAACGCATCACATTCTCAATCTATCGTCGGCCATCTCATCCGTCAAGGAACCACGCGTGCCAGACGCATTCAGCATCGACAGCGATGCGCACGGGGCCGCCGATAAGTTGAAGGATCATTTGGCCAGTTATGGAGTAAACTTGCCCGCGCCAGCCCTGCTGAAGTCGCGATCGAAATGCTGCGGAGGTGATTATGGTAGGAGCGAAGCCGAAAAACGAAGAGGCGCGCGTTTTGGCCTTGGAGAAGTACGCCATTCTGGATACCGACCCGGAGCTGGCCTTCGACGATCTCACTCAGCTGGCATCGTTCGTCTGCAAGACCCCCATCGCGGCCATCTCGTTGATCGATGAGAGCCGGCAGTGGTTCAAGTCTCGCATCGGGCTCAACGCCATGGAAACTCCGCGCGATGTGGCCTTCTGTTCCACCGCCATTCTGCAAACGGAGATTTTTGTGGTGCCCGATGCCCTGCAGGACGAACGCTTCCGCGACAATCCGCTGGTGGTTTCCGAGCCCCACATTCGTTTCTATGCCGGCGCGCCTTTAATCACCGAAGACGGCTACGCGCTCGGCACGTTGTGCGTGATCGATCAGAAACCCCGGGAACTTTCGACGGAAGAGCGGGACGCGCTGAAAGCCATCAGCCGCCTGGTGCTGGCGCAACTGGAATTCCGCCGCAACCTGATTTTGTTGAAAGAGGCGCTGAACGATCGCACCAAGGACGAGCACGAGCGCCAGGCGGAGTGCACCCGCTTGCAAGCAACACTGATGCGCGTGCTGGGCCTGCAGGCACACTGAAATTTGTTCGCGTCAGTTCTGGCGCTCTTGCGGTTTGCAGTCTTAAGCCACCGCGGCACTGCTTCCCTGCTTGTTTTTTCTTTCCGTTTGCCACAGATCGATGTACGGGAGCAATTCCTGCATCAACTTGCGAAACTGGCCAATATCCAGCGATTGCGCGCCATCGCTGACGGCTTTTTCAGGCGCCGGATGCACTTCCACGATCAAGCCGTCGGCGCCGATCGCCACGCCCGCGCGGCACAGCGCGGGCACCAGGCTGCGCTTTCCCGTCGCATGGCTGGGATCGAGGATCACCGGCAAATGAGTCATCTCGTTGAGCACCGGGATGGACACGATATCGCAGGTATTGCGCGTCACCGTTTCAAATGTGCGTATACCCCGCTCGCACAAAATCACATCCGGGTTTCCGTGCGCCACGATATATTCAGCGGACATCAGCAGCTCTTTGATGGTGCTGCTCAGCCCGCGCTTCAGCAACACCGGCCGGCGGCATTTTCCCAGCGCCTTCAGTAGAATGAAATTCTGCATGTTGCGCGCGCCCACCTGCATCACATCGGCGTACTGCGCGATCAAGTCCACGTCGCGGTCGCTCATCACCTCGGTAATGATCGCCAGGCCAGTCACTTCTCTGGCCTTGCGCAGCAATTTCAGGCCTTCTTCCTCCATCCCTTGAAAGTCGTACGGTGACGTTCGCGGCTTGAATGCGCCGCCGCGCAACATTTTGGCACCCGCCGCGGCTACGCCCTCGGCCGCCTGCATGATCTGCTTTTCCGATTCCACCGAGCACGGTCCGGCCATGACCACAAATTCATCGCCGCCAATCTCCGTGCCATTTATTCTTATGCGCGTCTTGCCGGTGCGAAATTCCTTACTCACAAATTTGTAGGGCGCCGAAATAGGCACTACCTTCTCGACTTGCGGCATGGCTTCGACGGACTCCAGGCAGGCGGTCACGTCGCCGATGCCTACCACGCCAATCACCACGCGCTCTTCTCCCTCGATGGAGTGCACTTTGTAGCCGAACTGCTCCACCTGCTTGCGCACCTGATCAATTTCTTCGCGCGTGGAGTGCAGCTTCATGGAAATAATCATGGGCCAATCCCTTTCTCATCCGGCCATCGCTGGCGGGTTTGCGAACGCTATAAAACAAAAAACCCACTCTCTGCGAGTGGGCCAAATCTCTTTTCGACGCTTGCCAGAGAAAAACGCCCCTCGCTCCTATCTGGGTGGCTCGCTAAATCGAAACCAGTAACAGTTGCTCATGGCGTGGGCTAGTGTATTTCGTCTGCCGCGCGGACACAACGGTTTCTTCATCGACCACCGCTTCTCAACCGCCAACCGGTCAGGAGGGGTTTCCTCTCAGCGCACCGCCCTTCCCCGCACCGCGTTCGCGTTTGCGCGCTGCTCTTATACTTGATTCTTATACCCATGTTCATCACCGAGACGGCTCCGGTACTGATTCCCACGCAGCTCCGCATGTCGGACCTGATTTCCGCGCTTTCCTATGCTTTGGATTTAACCGAAGGCCAGCCCATGGGCCATGCCGTCAAGACCTGCCTGTTGGCCATGCGCCTCGCTGACGTTTTGCAAATGCCGGTGGAGCAGAAGTCCGATCTCTATTACGCCACGCTGCTGAAAGACGCAGGCTGCAGCAGCAACGCCGCGCGCATGTACGACATCCTCGGCGGCGACGAACGCAAGGCCAAGCAGGAAGTTAAATCCACGGATTGGACGCGCGTCTCCTTTGACGGACTGGAATACCTGTTGCGCAACGTGATGCCGGGACGCTCGCGGCTTGAGCGTGTTTTCGCCATTGCCAGCGTGGCCACCAACCGCGAGGCGCAAACCCGCGAGCTGATCAATATGCGCTGCGACCGCGGCGCGCAGATCGCGAAGAAGGTCGGCTTTTCGGAAGCCACTACCTCCGCAATTTACAATCTCGACGAACATTGGAACGGCAAAGGCTTTCCGGAGGGACGCAAGGGCAAGGACATCCCGTTATTCGCCCGCATCATGAATTTGTGTCAGACGCTGGACGTTTTCGTGACCCTCAACGGCGTTTCCGACGCCTTCCAGGTTCTGCGCGACCGGAGTGGCACATGGTTTGACCCGGATCTGGTCCGCGCCGCCGGCGAACTGGAAAAAGACCAGGAGCTCTGGAGACTGATCGTCGAGGATCGTGTGCGCGATGAGGTGATCGACCTCGAACCGCTCAGCGTTTCGCAGTTTGTCGACGAAGCCAAACTCGATAACGTCTGCGAAGCCTTCGCCAACGTGATCGACATCAAATCTCCGTACACGCATTCGCACTCCCGGGGTGTAACCAGCGTTGCGGTCGCCATTTGTGGCCGCCTGGGATTGCCGGAAGACCAGGTGACCCTGGTACGCCGCGCCGCGTTGCTGCACGACATCGGCAAGCTCAGTGTGCCCAACAATATTCTCGATAAACCGGGGAAACTTACCGCGGTCGAATGGGAGACCGTGCGCCTGCACCCCTATTACACGCAGCGGATTCTCGAGCGCATCCGCGGCTTCCAGCATCTGGCTTTCGTAGCCAGCTCGCATCACGAGCGATTGGATGGTTCGGGTTACTTTCGCAACCTGCGTTCCACGCAGATCCCGCCCGCCGCACGGGCCATCGCTGTCGCGGATGTTTACGACGCGCTGTCGTCCAAGAGGCCGTATCGCGGGGCGCTGGCGAAAAGCGAGGTGTTCCGCATCATGGCCGCTGATGTGCCGCACGCGCTGGATGCCGACTGCTTCGCCGCTTTAAAATCCCTCGACCTGACCGACGGAAATTAATCAATACAATACGACCGCAATCCTGAAGTGGGCGAATCCAGAATCTCCCCCACCCTGGCAGGCGCCTACCGACGCAGCACGGTAACGACCGGAGCGCAATTTCTGTTCCAGATCGTCCGGCAGTTTCGTCAGATCGGCGGTTTCAAAGCGCACCACCGACAAAGGACGGCTGCCCGCATAGCCGCGTTCCAGCTCACAGGTCTTGCGCGCGTCGTTGGTGACTTGCGTTGTGCGCAAGCCACGCGCATTCAAGTTGGACACTACCTGCCGTTCCTGCTGATTGAGATTGAGATTTGCCACGGACTGGGAAAAATCCTGCACCGCGAAAAGCCCATTGCTGCCCTTGATCACTGCTATGCCAACTACATTCAGTTGCGGGTCGAGAATGTTTTCGCGGTGATGGGGAGAGTGCATCCACGCCGAATGAATGGTGGCCGGATTGGGCGCCACGGCGATGTTTTCCGCGATCAAGCTGAAGCGCGCGCCCGCGCGTGTAGCGCGGTCTTGCACCGGCGGCTCGCCCGGCAGTTGATGTGACAGTATGTTTTGTTGCGCCATGCGGGCGGCATGTTCGCGCGCCGCGGTGGCCAGGGCGTCGTCCCATTGCAACGCCGGTACACCCTGCGCGGAACGCTCGCGGTTCAACGCGTCAAACAGGGTCCGTTCGGCGCTGGACACCTCGGACTGCGCATACACCGCATACGAGGTAATCAGCAGCGCAATTACGCACAGCACGGCGACGCGAATGAGCCCGCGAAGCAAGGTGCGGACGGTGGCCGGCGAACAGGATGCTTGGTTGGGTTCCATGGAATGCTCCTGAACCATTGGAGCAGGCGGAGCAGGGCTTCCATGAAACCGCGAGGGTCAGGCGCAATCGGGGAAAAAACTGACCTGGTGAGCAGGCCAAAAAATCCACAGGTACAGGTCGCTAAATAGCTGTAATTGAATGGTTTAAGTGAGTATCAGGCAGGAGTGAATCGATACGGAAATCTAGCCCCGAACGTGTACCGCGCTGAAGCTTAAAATCACGTGGCCGCCGGCAGTTGGCCGCCCGAAACTGAGCATCGGCGTGAACCGCGAAAACATCAACAACTGGTCGACCTGGTGGCGCATATCGTTGCCGCTGGGCCCCGACAGGATCTGGTATCCGGTCATTCCGCCCTGCGCGTCCACCGTCACATCCAACAGCAAACCATGGGGGAGGGCCATTTCCACGTCGTGCTCCGGCGCCCAAGCCGCCGGGTATTCGGAAAGCGAAACCAGCTCGGCCGGACGCATCAGGTTGATGGGCACATCGTTTTGCACCGCGCGCACGGTGATGCCCGGCGCTAAAATCTGAAAAACCAGTACGAACACCAGGATGGCCGAAACAAAGCCGCCCGTGGCAGGCAGCGTGATGGGACGAAAAACATTATCCAGCAAAATCTCCGCGCGGTTGCGGATCTGCAATCTACGCGCGCGCCAGCCCTCGGAAGCCTGCGCCTGCGCCGCCGCGACTTTGATGCGCACCGCCAGATCGGCCGGAGGCAGCCGCTTGGGCAGGCTCGAAAGCGCCGCGCCCAGCTTGCGGAATTGCTGCAGTTCCTCGCGGCAGTCCGCGCAGATCTCCAGGTGTTCGCGGACTTTCACACGTTCCGACAGGCGCGACGCGCCGGTCAATCCATCGTCCAGGTAACCCGCCAGTTTGCCGCGTACCAGATCACAATTCATCGGGAACCTCCCCGACGAGGTCGGAGTTGACAGTAGATATGAGATTCATTCTCCATGCCGCGGAGTACGCGTCGCCGAACGGCGTAGGCCGGTCTTTCTTGATGTTGCTCTTCAAGCCCGCTCGCGAACCGGAAGCAGCCTGTTTATGTTCCGGTGCCGCGTGAGTACCGCGCTCGGACAGCAGCGGCTGAAGAATTTCTTTTAAGGCGCGGCGCCCCCGCAAAATCCGGGACTTTACTGTGCCGATGTTGCAATCCAGCACTTCCGCGACTTCCTCGTAGCTGAGCCCTTCCAGGTCGCGAAGAATTACCGCGATGCGAAAAACGTTGGGGATCTGCTGTAGTGCGTTCTGCACCACCGCCTGCATCTCCTGGGTAGCCAGCTGTTCGAACGGCGAGGCACACAAATCTTCGATTTCCAGGTGGGCGTGATCTTCGTTCAGGTCCGCGTCGATGGAAATGTTCTTCTGCAGGTGCCGTTTGAACCAGCGCTTGTAGTTGAGGGCTTCCCGGATGGCGATGCGATAGAGCCAGGTCTTCAACGAGGAGCCGTGACGGAACCCGCGAATCGCGCGAAAGGCTTTCAGGAAGACTTCCTGGGTGCCATCCGCGGCGTCCGAAGAGTCGCCCAGCATGCTGAGAATCAGATTATAGACGGGAGAGTGATAATGCGTGACCAGCCAGTCGAATGCCGCTTCCGAGCCGGCCTGCAGCTCGGTAAGTAGCTCAGCTTCGTCGCGCCCCCACGAGAGCGCACTGGCCCAGTCGGACACGCTTGCCTTTCAGCCCGAGGTGCCTCGGGCCCGCTGCCGCGAATGTTTCACAACAGGCTGCGGCCGGGAATCAGTTGCAGCACCCTGCACCGCTACCTGGTTAGACACCGGAAAGCACGTACATGTTTCCCGCCGTCTGCCGATTCCCATGGCGATTCTGGCAGCTTGTTACGCGTGGTGCAATGCCCGGATGGGCTAGTACGAGGTCCACTTTTCCGGACTTGTTTCAGCGCCGTGTCACGGAGAATGACAATTTCATTGCTTTTCTAACCAGCTAGTACTACTACCTGATAGGATACTGCAGGTTCGCGGTGTGTTCCGCGACCGTTATATTCAAACCAGCCCCGCCGATAGAGGAGCTTGAGGAAGATGAAAACTCAGTCCATCTTTGCTGTAGCGCTGTTGGCCAGCGCTGGGATCGTGTTCGGTCCCGCCAAGATTTATGCGCAGGCACCCGCGGGTGCGGGAACTTCGCAGTCGCCTGACGCTCACACGCCACCGTCAAATCCCGTCCCACAGGATAAAACCAGCGGGCAACGGCGCATCGCCTACCAACGCCCGTCGGAAAGAACCAAGCTGCGCAACTATTTCTTCGATGGATTCGGACCATATCCGATCGCCGGCGCTGTAATCGTGGCCGGAATTAACCAGGCAAACAATACCCCTCCGGAATGGGGCGGCGGCGCGGCCGCCTTCGGCCAACGTGTTGGATCGAACTACGGAATCAATGCCATTACCGCCACCACGCGATACGGATTGTCGGAAATTCTGCACCAGGACACGCTGTATTACCGCTGTCAGTGCACAGGATTTTTTCCCCGCCTGGGTCACGCCCTGGTTTCGACGCTCACCGCACGACGCGGCGAAGACGGCCACTATATTTTTTCGGTGCCCTCGCTGGTGGCCCCTTATGTGGGCACTATGGTGGCAACCCACACGTGGTTCCCGGGACGCTACAACTCGTCGGATGCGTTTCGCATGGGCAACTACAATTTGCTGGCGCTGGCTGGCGGCAACGTGGCCATCGAATTTCTATATCACGGGCCGCATAACTTCCTTTCGCGCATCCACATGAACAACACCCATGCGGCGCCGGAACCCGACCGCTAGACCTGACGCCAACCGCTGGCGAGTGGCATCCTATCTATGGGCACGTGCTTGGGAGGGAGACATGAGCGAAGAGCAACGCCGACGAACTCCCCGTTATACATTTATCGCCAGCGCCGAATTGCTGGAGCCACAAACGGATGTGCGCATCGCTACGCGCGTCAGTGAACTGAGCATCTACGGATGCTACATGGACATGCTGAATCCTTTTCCGGTGGACACGCCTGTGCTGGTGAAGATTTCGGCCGGTGACGCGGTTTTTCAATCCAAAGCCAAGATCATTTACGCGCATCCGAATTTTGGCGCCGGAGTGGTATTTATTGAACCGGAGCCGAAATATGTGGAAGTGCTGAAGGCCTGGATTGTGGAAGCCGAGAAAGATCCCGACCGCCTGCAGGGATAGCGTTCGTTACCCAGTAGCTGGGATTTGCGCCCTGCAATTTGCG